>CAYPAZ010000047.1:0-11757 GCA_964408835.1 uncultured Anaerolineaceae bacterium | reverse complement strand
CGGCCCAACGCATGGACTCGCTCGCCACAACCATGGGCGGCCGGATCATCTTCGCCGCGCGCATGCTCCCGGTCGTGAACTTCGACCTCATCAGCATGGTGGCGGGCCTAACGGCCATGCGGTTCTGGACCTTCATCTTCGCCAGCAGCCTGGGCATGCTGTTCCCCACTGCGCTCGCGGTCGTGGCCGGAGAGTGGTTGGAGCGCAACTTCTGGGTCACGCTGGCCATTGGTGGGTTGTGGGTCTTGGGGATTGTGGTGAGCGCGATGTTCTTCTGGCACCGCCAGCGGCGCTGGCAGTCCCAGCGCCGCGCCCGCGCCCTCGCCGAAGCCGAGGCCGTCGCCGAGGCAGACGCTCTGGCCGTACCCGAGTAGCTACACGCCCCGTTCGGCTGACCCCCGGCTACGCAGCGCGACGATGGGTCCGCCGCTTGCTGCGGTGCCTGCCGAACTCTGAGACCGTGGCCGGTTCGCGCCGCGCCGCCGCCCGGTCCCGCCTCCATCGCACGAGGTGCACTGGCCACGCTGCTGCGACCAGCACAAAACCCATGCCGGCCAGCGGCGCGAAGCCTCCCACGAGGCCCACGCCGAGCGCTCCGTATCCGGCGATGTCGACTATCCACTCGGGACGCTCCCGAAGCGGCCGCACTCTCATATTCTGAGTTACGGCCGGATCCTGGCCGCTGGAAAGACCTCGCCGCTACCGAGCAAGCGCAGCCGAGGCGGCTCGTGCCAGCTCTACCGCCTCCGCGATGACTGCGACCACAGCGTCGATCTCGGCCGAAGTGGTCTGCTCCCCGAGGCTGAAGCGGACGCTTCCAACCGCCCGACGGATGGGGACGCCCATGGCCATCAGCACATGCGATGGCTCCCATGTGCTGTTCGAGCAAGCGCTCCCGGAGCTCGCGGCGATGCCCCGCACGTCGAGTTCAGCCACCAGGACGTCGCTTTCCACGCCCGCGAACGACACGTTGAGGTTGTTCGGCAGGCAGTTCTCCTGGCACCCGTTCATCAGCGCGCCGGGTACCGCTGCGAGGATCCCCGCCCGCAGCCGCTCCCGCAGAGCTCGGACGCGGACCGCCCGTGGTTCGAACCCGGCAGCCGCCTCTGCCAGCGCCACACCTGTCCCGGCGATTCCTGCGACGTTCTCGGTGCCGGCGCGTTTCTGCATCTCCTGGCCGCCGCCGTGGAGGATAGGCTTGAAAGGCGTGGCCCGTCGCAGATAGAGCACACCAGTCCCCTTCGGCCCTGAGAACTTGTGCGCCGAGAGGCTGAGCGCGTCCACGCCCAGGGCATCGACATCGATCCTCATCCACTCCGGTGCCTGGACGGCGTCGGTATGGAACGCCACCTGGTGACCATGCTCGCGGCGGTATCGCCGCACGAACTCCGCGATCTCCGCGATCGGTTGCACGGTCCCCACCTCGTTGTTGGCCAGCATGACGCTGACGAGCACGGTCGATGGCCGGATCGCCGCCGCGACGGCTTCCGCCGAGACCCGGCCGTGGCCGTCGCACCCGACGTAGGTGACCTCGAAGCCGAGCTCTTCCAGGAATTGGCACGCATGGAGCCCCGCGTGATGCTCGATGGCGGTGGTCACGATGTGGTCACCGGCCCCGGCCCGTCGCATGGCGTAGGCGATGCCGGTCAGCGCCGTGTTGATGCTCTCGGTGCCGCCGCTTGTGAACAGCACTTCCGAAGCGGTTCCCCCCAGCGCGTCGGCCACGAGCCCGCGGCTGCGGTCCACCGTTTGCTGCGCCTCCCGGCCGATTGAGTACAGGCCGCTCGGGTTTCCGAACGCCCCGTCGAGGAGCGGCGCCATTGCCTCTCGTGCCCGCGCGGAGAGTGGGCTTGTGGCAGCGTGGTCCAGGTAGATCACCTCAAGATCGTAGCATCCTTTCCCACCCGTCTCTGGTCGGCTGGCTCGATTACCTATACTTCCTCCCATGCCCGAAGTCTCCTTGCTCACCGACGACATCCGCGCACTCGTGGGGATCGCGTCGCAACCTTCCCGCGCGATAGTCTCTGCCCACGCCGTCCAGCGCGCCGTCGAGGCTTACACAGGATCGATCATCCCGAGGCCGGAAGATGGCGAAGTCGCCCCCGGGTATGTCGTCACGGCGCTGGAGCACAGCCCGGAAGGCGTGGAGGCTCCAAGGCTCCTCCCGGCCTCGATCCTGATCTCTAATGAGTGGCAGTTCGAGCGGCCCTTCCGCGTGGGCGAAGAGGTGGTTCTGACCGCCCGCCTGGCCGACATCTCCGAGCGCTTCGGAGGACGCTTCGGCTACAGCATCCAGTCGCGTACTGAGATCGAAGTCGCCGACGCTGCCGGGCAGATCATCGCCCGGTCCGTGAACACCCTCCTGCAATATGACCCCGCCGACGAGCGGGCCGGGAGTGAAGAGTGACTACCCCGGCGTTCGCTTCGCTCCAGGAAGGCGACGAACTGCCGCCCCTGGAGCTCACCCCAACCGTCGACCAGGGCGTTCGCTACTGCGCCCTCTCCTGGGTGTTCCCGCGCTTCTTCTTCGATGCCGACGCCGCCCGGGCGCAGGGAATGCCGGGTGTGCTGGTGCCGGGGCCGCTCAAGCTCGGGTTCCTTTATCGCGCTATCGACGAATGGCTGGGGCCTGCGGGCTTCATCAGGCATGTCCGCGCGGCCCATCGCAGGCCCGACCTCGCCGGCAAGCCGATCACCATCGTGGGCAGAGTAGCCCGTCTCTACGAAGAAGCCGGGCGTTCGTTGGCGGACCTCGAGATGGCAGTCATCAACGCCGATGGCCGGCCGAGCGTCCGCGGCTTCGCGACGATCGAGCTCCTCAGGTAGAGCGCGCGAGCGACGGCGGGACCGCTACTCAGGCTTGCGGCTCGAATCAGCCGGCCCGCCCAACGCAGCTCAGCCGCCCCCGGGCGAAATGGTGACCGGCGTGCCCAGTTCCTCCAGCGGGTACTCGCGGTCAGTCCGGCGCCACGCCAGGTAGATCGGCGGGATGACCACCGCGAAGGTTCCCGCCGCGAACCCGCAGGCGACCTGGAGCGAGATTTCGTCCGTGATGAACCCGATCGCTGGTTCGAAAAACGCGAGCTGGAGGCTCAGCAGCAACGAGCCGACGCTGAGCACCGTAGCTCGCATTTCGCTCGGCGTGCGGTGGTTGATGTACGCATCCAGCGTCGGACGGACAAGCCCCTGTACCAGCGCCGGAATGGCGAAGAACGAGAACGCCCAGATCTCCTCGAACATCGCGAGCCCTGAGAACGCGACGATCATCACTGCCGTACTCCCGGCGAGTAGCCGGCTCGTGCCGAGAGCCGTACTCACGCGGTAGGCGGCTATTGCCGCCACCACTGCCACGATCCGCAGTGGCGCCTGGTACACCCCGAACAGGCTTGTCGCAACATCCTGCTCTATGAGGAACGGCTGCATGAGGACCACAGGTGCGAAACAGGCTCCCAGCAGCGTCGCAAGCAGCAGCACGGGCCAGCGCACGGTGGGGTTCCGCCACGTGAAGGTGAGTCCTTCCTTCAGGTCGTGGAGGTAATGCCGGCCGGAGGGCTCGAAAGCCGGCTCGCGCATGGCCATCGCCGCAACCACCCCCACAAGCGGGAATACAGCGCTCACCTGCACAACGAAAGCGAGGCTCGTTGCCTCGGCGACCACGCCGCCGAGCAAGACGCTCACTACCCCCGCGGTGAGCATGATGGCGAAGGCGCGGCCCGCGACTTTGCTGAACTGCGCTTGCGTGCCGGCTGCCTTCATGGAGTCGTAAACCAGTGCCTGGCCCGCGCCGCTGCGGGCGGCCATAGCGAACGCCCAGGCCGAGTAGTCGAGGAAGAGCAGCCAGTAGTTCGTGCTGAATCCGAAGCCGAGCACAGTCCCCGAATACACCAGCGCGCCGATCGCCATCACCTTCTTGCGCCCGATGCGGTCCGCGAGCCCGCCGAACGGCGCCTCGAGCGCCGCCACGAGCAGCCAGAACGGCATGTCCATCAGGAGGATGTATTTGAGTTCGAACCCGCGGTAGACCACCAGGTACTTGATCCACACACCAAACCAGAGCCCGAAGTCCATGAAGAACTCGAACAGGTAGAACATGCGGATGTTCCAGCGGGCATCGGCTTCCGCCGGAGTCATGCGGACCCCTCCAGGATGAGGAAACGCATATCGTAGGCTGGCGCCGGCTTACGGCGGCTCCGAGCACAGCAAAGCCGGAGCCCCCGGCCGGGGCCCGGCTTTTGCTAGGTCAGGTGCTGGCCTGGCTCTAGAAGTCGAAGTCGAAGTCGAAGCTAGCGATCTTGAAGTACTCGCCTTCGAACCGCGCCTCGAGGATCTGGGCGAAAGCGCCCGTCGTCATGCCGGTCTCAGTTGCTATCAGGCCCATGACCACTGCGAACACTGCGAAGCCGGCCGCGTTGGCCATCACGACCTTGTCCGACGCCGCTCCCGTGGCTGCGCTGATGGCGTAGGTGCTCATCACAAACCAGAGCACGATCGCGGTCAGCGCGAAGCCGAAGCCAAGGCTCGGGATCAGGATAAGGAGCGACAGCGCGAACGGGAACGATGCATAGCCCATCGTGCGAAGCAGCGTCTGGAAATCAGCCGTCTCCTTATAGAACTGTGCAAGCACAACATAGGAGACCGCGATCCAGGCGATCCACAGCCCAACGGTGAACAGCGTGCCGAGCAGCAGGACGTTCACAAGGACGTTCCCATGGTCGACGTCGACACCGCTTGGCGCATCGAGGATGAGCCAGAGCCAGACACCGATGCCGGCGATGAGCGTGCTCACCACCATCACCACGATGGCCGGTATGAGCTCGGTCGTGTCGTCCTTGATTTCGTCGAAGGCCGACGTGTCGAGCTTGGCGAGCCTCTTGATGTAGTTGAGAGTCTTCGTGGGGTCCATGCTTGCCTCCAGTCTTGAGCCCCGGGCGGAGTGCCTCGCCGTTGCTTGCACCCAGGAACGCGACAGCGATTGTCGCGGCTCCCCGCCGTGAGTCGCGCGCAATATAGCACAGGATTGCAACAAGGGAATAAGGGAATGTGCCGATTAGCAATTTTTCTCGTGGGCGCGTACTCAGAGAGGCCGTTTCGCGGCGATCCCGGACCGGCGGGGATATCGCCGCGGAGTCTCGCCGATCTTGCGCAGAAGTACCACCCCACCGCGGGAATTTATTGCCGGGCGGATCGCCTCCACCCCATGGACTGTGCACAGCAGTTCATCGAGCGCCCGGCTCGCCCCGGCAAGCTCCTGCTCAAGACTCGACCCCTTGGCCAGCGCCACCAGTCCCCCGGCGCGGGCGAACGGTGCGCAATACTCCACCAGCAGGCTGAGCCCTGCCACCGCCCGCGCAGTCACCAGGTCTGCCTGGTCCCGCAGCGGTCCGCGGCCGGCCTCCTCCGCCCGCTCGGCAAGGACCTCCACATTGGTAAGCCCCAGGGCGCCCGCCATCTCCTCCAGGAGCGCCGCCCGCTTCCTCAGCGGCTCGATGAGCGCGAACCGCGCACCAGGCCAGAGAATCGCCAGCACGAGCCCCGGGTACCCACCCCCGCTCCCCACATCAACCACCAACCCCGGGGGCGCGAGATACTCGCATGCTATCCGGGCGAGTTCGAGGGACTCGGCGTAGTGGCGCCGGATGCGCCCCGTGGGAGGGACCGATGTCACCCTCACCTGGGGCTCCGCAGCCTCGATCATTGCTGCATGACGCTGCAGCTGCGGCAGCCAGCGGGCGTGATCCGGGAAGCCCGGGAAAAGGCCCGGAAGCTCGTGCCAATCCATGCGTTGACCCTCCGCCGTCCCGCGTACCAGAATGGGAGATGGAGCCTCATGAGCAAAGACGGTCAGGAGCCACAGCAGCAACCCCAAACCCTCGGTGAGGCGCTAAGCCTGTACCTTGACTCTCTGAAACCCGAACTCCGCGAATCCGATACCACCTACGTCCGCCACTTTGTCCAGTACATGCAGGCGGACTTTCGTTTTGACTCCCTCACCGGCAGTCGCGTCGAAAGCTACGTCGAAAAGACCGTCAAGGTCACCGACCCGCGCGCTCCGGCCCGTGTTGCGGCTCTCAAGCGCTGGTTCCAGTTCGCCCGCAAGAAGAACCTCACCACCGAGAACTTCGGACTGCACGTCCGCGTGAAGAAGGTGGCCGGGCGATCAAGCCAACCGGCCGGCCGCAAGGTCCTCGAAGAGGAGCGGCTCGAAATGACGGCGGAGGGGTTGGCGGAGAAGCAGCGCCAGCTCGAAGAGCTTCGCGCTCGCGTCCCCGACCTCGTACAGGCAGTTGCCACCGCCCGCGAAGACAAGGACTTCCGCGAAAACGCCCCGCTCGATGCCGCGCGCGAAGCCCTCGCCTACAACGACGGCCAGATCAAGCGGCTCGAGGCCGAGTTGAAGCACGCTGTCGTCTCAGAGCGGAATTTGGGCGATACCAGCGCCGTCGGCTCGGTAGTGCTCGTCCGCCGGGCGGATACCGGCTCGGCCAGCACCTTCAAGCTGGTCAGCGAAGGCGAAGGAAACGCCCGCGAAGCCCGCATCTCCGTGAAGTCCCCGGTTGGCCAGCAGTTGCTCGGCCGACGCGTTGGCGATGAAGTCGTCGTCGATACCCCGTCCGGGGCGCTCCACTACGTCATCGAGTCCATCTCCGACTAGGCCCCACCTCCCCCGGTTCCTCTCCAGGCCTTACTCGACCGTACCTCTCTTGGCGCTGAACCTGCAAAGATCGGCTAAAACGCTTGACAACTTTAGCATTTGCGCCACACAATCACGGCAGGACGGAGACTCCATTCTTCGGGGGATTGAAAGTCATGGAAACTCTGACCCGCAATGATCGCAGGGCGATCGTCGCCGAGCTTCTCGCGACACTGCTCTTCGTCTTCGTGGGCACCGGCGCGGTCGTAGCTGCGTTCTACTGGGCGCAGGATGGCGGCTCCGCACTTGCCGTCATCTCCCTCGCGCACGGCTTCGGCATCCTCGTGGCTGTCGCCTGGACGGCCAAGCTCTCAGGCGGTCACATTAATCCCGCCGTGACGGTGGCGATGCTTATCGCCCGAAAGATCACGCCGACCCTCGCCGGCGCGTACATCGTGGCCCAGTGCCTCGGGGCCATCGCCGCTTCACTGCTGCTCAAGCTCGCCATCTCCAACCCGGTCGAGGGCGAGCTGGGTAAACACTCCCTGGCGCCGGACTTCGCGGTGATGGAGGGCTTCCTACTCGAAGTGATCCTGACGTTCTTCCTGGTGCTGGTGGTGTTCAACCTCGCTGTCAGCAAGAAGGGATGGGGGGACTTCGCCCCGATCGGCATCGGCCTCGCCATCATGCTCATTCACTTCGTTGCCGTGCCGTTCACCGGCGCCTCAGTCAACCCTGCCCGGTCGCTCGGGCCGGCGCTCATCGACAACGACTGGGGCGACGGGTATTTCGGCGACTTCCTCCTTCTTTACATCGTCGCACCGGTGGTCGGCGCCGCCATCGCCGCCCTCGGCTGGCAGTGGTGGAAGTCCTTCGGCGATGACAACCTCGACCCTGACGAGCCGGCCCAGCCCGCCAGCACGCCGGCCTGATCCAGCCGAGAGTCGTACACCCCGCCTCTCCCGCTTGGGAGGAGCCCCCGGAAGGCCGGGGGCTCTTTCTTCTCCCGTGGGGCTTATAGCTCGCGGCTATTCAGGCATTGAACCTGCGGACTCGAACGGCATGGCCTGCTGCCCGTTGCAGTGGATCCGGGCACACTTGCCTCATGCGGACCCCTGTTCTCGCGCTTTGCGCTGTCCTCGCTCTCGGCTTGGCCGCCGCGTGCTCGGACGACTCCACCCCCGTTGACCTCACTCCCGTCGCGGACCCTGTCATCGACCAGGATCGGCTCTCGTTCAGGCCCAACGCCGTGACTATCTTTGCCGGGACCACCGTCCGGTTCACCAACAGCGAGACGGCACTGCACACTGTCAACATCGATGGTGTCAACGAGTCTGGCGAGATGCGCCGGGACGATGTCTTCGAGTACACGTTCGAAGAGGCAGGGACATACCGGATCACCTGCCAGTATCATCCGCAAATGCGCGCCACCATCACGGTCGTCGAAGAGTAACCCGCCCTCGCGATCCGACAGGCACCGGAGACGACACTGAACGAGATTGATATCGCACTGGCCCGCCGCTACGGCCAGGTCATGACCTTCGCCGCCGCGGTGTTGGGGCTGCTCTATCTCGTCGGCTTAATGCGCCGAAGCTACTGGATTCTCGCGCTGCCCCTCACCGTGGTGGTCGGCGCGGGGCTCGGCGTGCTCGCGGTGCTCGGTAGGCTGCTCGCGACAACGCCCCCGAACCGTCCGCACTTCTGACCCTTCACGGTGTCCGGAACTCGACCGTATCCCTGAGCCTGATGAGGACGTCGACGTCGGTCATCGTCAGTGCTCGGTCGTCCGGGTTCAGGAGCTGGAGCCGGAAGAGCGCGGTGAGCTTCCTTGGCGTGTACTCCCCTTCGCCCAGCGCGTAGATGCCAGGGCTTGCACCGTCCCCCTCTATCAGCCGAATCCAGGCGAACGGAACGCCGTAGGTCGCAAGATGCTCTCGGGCTGCCTGCGCCGACTCCTCTGCGCCGGGGGGGAACTCAATCGCGACGACCGGCCGCTCAGCGCGGACGCCGGGATCGGCGAGGAACTCATCCAGGATCTCATAGACCTGGTCGAAGATCGGCACGAGGATCGCCTGCCCGTCCTCGGAGATCGTCCCGTAAGTGGCCGGGCCAAGCGAGAGCGTCTCCATCCCCTCGAGGTCCAGCTTCTGCGCCAGCAGGGCGTACCCGGGGATCAACCCGGTCGTCACGTCGGTCTTGATCGCGTCGCCGTAGGCCGCCCAGACTTCCGGGAGGTTGGCGATGAACCCGAGGCTCATAGCCTTCCGGGTCGCCGCGCGAATGACGAGCTGCTGACGGGCGATCCGGTTGAGGTCGCCATCGACCCGGGTTCGGGAGTACCCGAGCGCCTGCTCCCCGTTCATCTGTTGCGGCCCGGCGCGGACCGTCTTGTTCGGGAAGGCGTCTAGCACATCGGTATTGAACTCAGAGAGAGTCGCTGGCACGTCGATCTCGATGCCGCCCAGGGCATCGATGAGCCGGACGAACCCAACCCAATCGACCACGATGTAGTGGTCGATACGCACGTTGAAGTTGTGCTGGATGGTGTCGATAGCAGACTGCGGCCCCCCACCGGGATAGTTCCGCGAAATGCCGTAGGAATACGCCGTCGTGACCTTCGCTTTGAACCAGCGGCCCGGCTCCCCCGTTACGGGCACATCCACCCACATGTCCCGGGGAATTGCGAGCAGCAGCACGTCGCCGGTCTTCTTGTCGATGCTGGAGATGAACAGCGTGTCGCTGCGCGCCGGCGCGTCAACGGGCTCCCACGGCCGCCGGTCGAGGCCCATGACGAGGATGTTCAGGCGGTCGCCCGGGACCCAGGGGGTCTCGCCCGTGGTCGGTACGCCCGGCAGAGAGACATCGATGGAAATATCGGTCCCGGGGAGAGGCGCGCCGATGGGGACGGAAACGCGTGGCAGCGCGAGCTCGTTCCCGGGGAACACGTAGCCGTCGATGCGAGTGAACGAGAACAATGCGATGTAGACGGCGCAAAGCGCGGATCCAATAATGGCCGCCATTGCACCAGAACGCCGGGAAACGTGGGGACGCTTGAGTCGGGGCATCTGACTTCGGCAAACCCTATGGGCGCCCTTCCCAAACCGTCAAGAACGAGGGCCCAAACTCATGCCCCAACGTTTACTTCTCCGTAACGGTATCCTCGCGCTCCCGGGCGGCCCCATGCGCGGAGACCTGCTCGCCGATTCCGGCCGCATCATCGCCATCGGTCGGGACATCGAAGACGAAAGCGCGCAGCTGTTCGATGCCACCGGCCTCACCCTGGGGCCCGGCTTCGTCGATATCCACGTCCACGGCGGTGGGGGCCATTCGTTCTTCACAGAAGATAGCGGGCGTATTGCTTCCTATTCCCGCTGGGCGCCATCGCGTGGCGTCACCTCGTTCCTCATAAGCTCCATCGGCCGCGACGCCGACCACACGACCGCCATCCTCGGTTCACTGGTCGCGGCCATCGGTGCGCGCGAAGGCGCGGAGGCGCTCGGCTTCCACCTGGAGGGGCCGTTCATCAACCCCGAGCGCCGGGGAGCGTTCGATATCGGGATGCTCCGACCGCCGTCGCAGGAAGAGTTCGCCCTGCATCAAGAGGCGGCGCGTGGCCTCATCCGGCAGGTTACCATCGCTCCTGAGCTCCCCGGCGCACTCGATGTCGTCGCCGGGGCCCTGGCAACCGGCTGCGTCCCCGCAATGGGCCACACCGATGCGACCGTGGCCCAGGCGGCCGCTGCCTTCGACGCAGGCGTGAGCCATGTGACCCACCTCTTCAATGCGATGCGGCCCATCCACCAGCGCGAAGGTGGCGCTGCAGTCGCCGCGCTACTCGATGAGCGCGTGACCTGCGAGCTTATCTTCGATGGGGCCCATGTGGCGCCTGACGTGCTGAGGATGGCGTTCCGCGTGGCTGGCCCGGCGCGCACGGTCGTGGTGACCGATAACCTTCACCTCGCGGGCACCGGGGCCGATACTGGGACCTTCGGCGGGCGGGAGGTCGCGGTCGCCGGCGAGACCGCGGTCCGCGATGACGGGACGATTGTTGGCAGTGTCTCGACCATGGATCAGCACTTCCGGAACGTCGTCGAGTTCCTCGGTGTCGACCTCGCGACCGCCTTCCGCCTCTGTTCGACCAACCCCGCGAAGGTCGCAGGCTCAGCTCGCCGCAAGGGCAACCTGGAACACGGCATGGACGCCGACATCGTCCTCCTTGACACGGACTATCGGGTGGCGGCGACCGTGTGCGCCGGGGAACTCGCCTACCGCCGGGAGGGCTGACTACCGGCCATCCGCTCGCAGGCGAAGCGGACGAACGCCGCCGTCGCCTCGAGCGTCGCCTGGTCCGCGGTTTCCTGGTTGTGAGGATCCCGGCGAGCCGCGCGCGCCTCCCGGACGAGCGGCTCCCACTCCGGAAACTCGACCATCGCCCACGCGGCGGCGGCCTCCTTGGAGATCTGGCGGTGAAAGGTACTGCTGAACAGCGCGCGGCACATGGTGAGGACTACATACCCCTGCGCACCGCGATGGCGAGGCCACCCCGGAAGGCGGTTCGCCCAATCGGTGGCGTACTCCGTAACCACCGCGATGAACTCCGCGTCGGAAACCGCGTCCATGAAGCTGGCCGGGTCGGGGCCAGCGAGGGTAGTGCCCGCGCGCTGGATTTCGTACCAGTTCGCCGCCCAGTCAGCGCCTGCCATCACCGACCCGAAGCCGTCCCCAGGTGTGATCCGCAACATCGGCGTAGCACGTTGCTTGAAGGTTTGCAGCGCCTTGACGGGCAAGTACTGGACATCGAGCCGGTCCTCCCACTCCGGCTGCTCGTGGGCGAACTCCCGGTGCATCGCCTGGAGCGCGGCGACTTCCGCTGGGCCGAGGGTACTGGATACCGTGATCAGCAGGTCGATGTCGCTGATGCCGCCATCGAAGGCGCCCACAGTGGCACTGCCGTAGAGGTATGCGCCCTCGAAGTGCTCCTGGAGGACCTCTCGAATGCGCGGCAGGAGGCGGCCAAGCGCCTCGTTCACGTCTTCGTAGCGTGTCGGGCCACCCGCCATCACCGAGCTGCCCGCAACAGTGCAGCCGCCGCCTCATCCACCACCACAGTGAGCCGAGGCTGCTCC
>CAYPAZ010000046.1:0-11864 GCA_964408835.1 uncultured Anaerolineaceae bacterium | reverse complement strand
AGCTACAGGAACTCGACCACCCCATCGAAGCCGATGTCCTTGTCTGTGGCCGCGATGCCGAGGCGAAGCAAATCGTCATCGGCCTGGCGAACCAGATCAAGGGTGTCCGCGGGCTCGACGCGGGTGGCCCATCGCAGAGCCGGTACGTAGAGATGCTCACCTCGCTCCTGATCAACCTCAACCGCAAGCACAAGGCCCATACCAGCATCCGCATCGTCGGGCTCTGAGGTCTATCTAGCATGCCAACCATCAAGAACGGCGACTGCTCCATCTGGTACGACACCATGGGCGAGGGCCCACCGGTGGTGATGATCTACGGCATCGGTGGCAACAGCCGGCAGTGGTGGGAGGAGTTCCCGCGCATGCTGGCCGAACGCTACCGCCTGGTCTTTGTCGACAATCGCGGCACCGGGTTCAGTGACCACCCCGAGCAGCCGTGGACCGTCTCCGATATGACCGGCGACGTGGACTGCGTTGTCCGTGAACTGGGGCTCGATTCGTTCCACCTGCTCGGCTGCTCGCTCGGCTCGATCATCGCGCGGCACTATGTCCGCGAAGTCGGCGGGTCAGCTCTTAGGTCGCTGGCACTCCTCTGCCCGCCCAATGGCATCCCCGCGACCCAGGAAGACCTCGATGCCGCCCTCAACTGGGACCGCACAAAGGGGCTCGAAGAAAACGCCCGAAAGTCGTGGCCCATCGTCCACCCCGACCCCTGGATCGCTGCGAACGACGCGACGCTCCTCGCACGGTTCCACGAGAGCATGAAGAACCCAACCCCGGCCCGCACCTTCCAGTTCCAGGGGCTGGCTGTGAGCCAGGCGCCCGACCCGAACCCGTCCCTGAACGACTACGACTGGCCGGTGCTCGTCCTCCACGGCGACATCGACCGGCTGGTGCCGCCGGCGAACGCGGAGTCACTGAAACAAGCCGTGCCCCGCGCGAAGCTGCAGTGGCTTCCCGGCCGCGGGCACAGCCTTTGGCAGCATGACCCGGAAGGCACCGCTACCCCGGTCCTGGAGTTCCTCGATGAGGCCGAGCGCCTCCGGAGGCCCGACTGATGGCGCTCTCCATCATCCCCGTCCCCGGCCTCCCCGAGATCACCCCCGGCACCGACCTCGCAGCGGCGATCCTGGCGGCGGCGAGCGAGTCCGGAGCGGGACTGGAGACCGGTGACGTTGTCGTCATAACGTCGAAGATTGTCTCCAAGGCCGAGGGCAGGGTCGTGGACCTTGCCACGGTTGAGGTCTCGCCCTTCGCCCGCCAGTACGCTGAGCGGTGGGAGAAGGAGCCCGCGATCGTGGAGCTTGTGCTCCAGGAAGCTCGACGCGTCGTGCGCCAGGTTGGGCCAATCCTCATAACCGAGACGCGCCACGGGTTCATCTGCGCCAACAGCGGCGTGGACCAGTCGAGTTCCGGGGGCCACGGCCTGGCCGTGCTCCTGCCCATCGACCCCGACGACTCGGCCCGCCGCATGCGTGCCGCGTTCCAGTCCGCGGGCCTCGACATCGCGGTCATCATCTCCGATACGTTCGGTCGGCCGTGGCGCGAGGCGCAAACGGACATCGCGATCGGCATCGCCGGGATGAGCCCGGTCACCAGCTATATCGGCCAGGTCGACCCCCACGGCCACGAGTTCCGGGTCCAGGCGCTCTGCACCGCCGACGAACTCGCGGGAGCAGCTGAACTGGTGAAGGGCAACCTGAGCCGTGTCCCGGTGGCCATCGTTCGTGGCATGGCCTGGGAGCGGGACGAAGACGCCACGATGCAGGACATCATTCGCGACACTGAGCGGGACCTTTTCCGGTGAGTGAGGCGCCGGCAACCATCCGTGTGCGGCTGCTCCGCCCAGGCGCGAGACTTCCCACTCGGGCAACCGAACACTCCACCGGCTTCGACCTCTACGCATGCCTGGATGCCCCGGTGGAGATCGCCAATTTGCCGGTGGTCGTGCCGACGGGCCTTGCGATGGAGGGACTCCCGGGGACCGATATCCAGATCCGGCCCCGCAGCGGACTGGCGCGCCAGGGCGTCCTCTCGACCTTCGGGACGCTCGATGCTGACTATCGCGGTGAGTTGTTCGTGACCATGTATACCGTCAGTCCCTCCATTCGGCACACCGTCCAGCACGGCGATCGCATCGCCCAACTTGTGGTCGCGCGACATCTTCCGGCGGAGTTCGAGGAGGCAGCGGAACTCTCCGAGACGGCGCGCGGTTCCGGCGGCCACGGGAGCACTGGTCGGTGACGTACCTGTACATCGTCGCCGGGGCCGCGGTCGGCGCCCCACTCCGGTACTTTCTCCAGCTTCGCGTCCAGGACCAGACTTCCGATTCGTTCCCGATCGGCACGTTCGTGGTGAACATCACGGGCTGCCTCGCGATCGGTATCCTCGCCGCGCTGACAGAGGATCGAGGGTTCCTGAACCGCGAAGCTCGGCTGCTGCTGGTTACCGGTTTCCTCGGCAGCTACACCACATTCAGCGCCCTTGGGCTCGAGAGCTACAACCTCCTGCGCGCGGAGGACTTCGTCAGACTGACCGCGAACCTCGTCCTCAGTTGCGTGGTCGGTGTCGCCGCTGTCGGGCTCGGCTACCTCCTTGTGAGAGCCTTCCCGGGCTAAGGCCGGGTGTTGGGTGTAACGCAGGCGCCCACTATCCTGAACCGGTTAAGCCCAATCAGGATCACCCCGATGTCCTACGAACTCGATACTCTGGTGCCGGACCAGCCCAGCGCCGAACGCCCTGACTTCGGAAGCGGCGATACCGTCCGCGTACATGCTCGCGTCGTCGAAGGCGACAAGGAGCGCATCCAGGTGTTCGAAGGCGTGGTCATCCGGCGGCGCAACAAGGGGCTGGCGTCCAACTTCACCGTGCGCAAGATCGCGAGCGGCGTAGGCGTGGAGCGCACGTTCCCATACAGCAGCCCGCGAGTCGACAAGATTGAGGTTGTGCGACGGGGCAAAGTCCGCCGCAACAACCTCTACTACCTGCGGGGCCGCACGGGCAAGGCGGCCCGCATCCGCGAAAAGCGGTTCTAGCGCCCACCAGGGCCGCCGCCGGTCTTTAGCCGTTGCCTAAAGACCCGAGCGTTCGTACTATCGAAACACCTCACGTAAAGGTCAACGTGTGACCTCCCCGGCTCCTCCTGGTCCCGTCCTCGGAGACACGCTCAATCAGCGCCAGAAGATGGTCCTCCTCTTCTCGCTGATGACCGCGCTGTTCATCGGCGCCCTCGACCAGACCATCGTCGCAACCGCCACCCCGACGATCCTCTCGGAACTGGGAGGGTTTCACCTTCTCTCGTGGTTGTTCACGGGCTACCTGCTCAGCTCCACGGTCATCGTCCCCCTGGTGGGCAAGCTCTCCGATACCTTCGGGCGCAAGCCATTCCTGCTGACCGGCATCATCGTGTTCATGGTCGGGTCGGCGCTTTGCGGTGCTTCGCCCAACATGGAGTCCCTCATCGCATTCCGGGTCCTCCAGGGGCTCGGGGGCGGCATGATCTTCGCTTCCGTCTTCGCGACCGTCGGCGACCTCTTCCCGCCGGCCGAGCGCGGCAAGTACATCGGCATGTTCACCGGGACATTTAGCCTGGCCAGCATCCTCGGGCCAACCACCGGCGGCTTCATTACCGACACAATCGGTTGGCGCTGGGTGTTCTATATCAACATCCCGATCGGCCTGATCGCCCTCCCCGCCGTTTGGTTCAACCTGCCCTGGAGCCGCGGGGTCACGCGACCAAGGATCGACTTCCTTGGCGCGGCGCTGCTGACCGTCGCCTCGGTATCGCTCCTGTTGGGGCTGGTCTGGGCCGGGGACGAGTATTCCTGGGGCTCCCCGCAGGTGCTCGGCTCGTTCGCTGTCGCCGCGGTATTCCTCGCCCTCTTTCTCGGGCAGGAAGTGCGCCATCCCGAGCCCATCGTGCCGCTCCACCTCTTCCGCAACCGCATCTTCCTGGTCTCGAACCTGGTCGTGTTCACGCTCGGCGCCGGCCTCTTCGGCGCGATCACCTATCTGCCGATCTTCGTCCAGACCGCGCTCGGCGTCTCGGCCACCGCTTCGGGAGTCATCACCACGCCCCAGTCTCTCGGCGTGCTCTTCGCCAGCGTCATCAGCGGCCAGGTCATCGCCCGGACCGGGAAGTACAAGTACCAGTCGATCCTCGGTGCTGTCCTGTTCACCGCCTCGATGGTTTGGCTAGCGACGGTCCACCTCGGCACCCAGACCTGGCATGTCAGCCTCAACATGGTCGTGCTCGGCCTTGGCTTCGGACTCATCCTGCCGACCATGTCGCTCGTCGTTCAGAACGCGGTCTCCCACCAATACCTGGGAGTCGCGAGCAGTTCCAGCCAGTTCTTTCGTCAGATCGGCGGCGTCATTGGCACCGCCGTCTTTGGCGCCATCCTCGCCAGCAGCTTCAGCTCAAGCTTCTCCCGCGAACTCCCTCCAGACGTTGCCGCTCAGGTGCCCCCGGCTGTATTGGAGAAGTTCTCTGACCCAACGCTCGCTCTCAACGAGCGTGAGTACGCCCTTGTCCGCGAGCAGGTCCTCTCTCTGCCCGACGGCGAAGCGCTCCTGGCCGCCACGCTCGGCGCTCAGCAGGAATCGATCGTGTTCGCGGTCCGCAGGATCTTCTTGGGTGCCACGTTTGCGGCAGCGCTCTGTCTCGTACTGACGGTGTTCCTCAAGGAGGTGCCGCTTCGGCGTACCTTTGGTCCGGGACCCGCCCAGGGCGACGCCCGCAGCGGCGACTCCGCGCCGCCCTCGCCACTCCCGCCAGAAGCTCCCGAACCCGCGCCGGCGCCCGGCAGCGGCGGGGCCTGACGCTCCCGGCTAGTCGTTCACCAGGATGAGGCCCAGCACCAGCCCTGCCACGGCTGCTACTACCCCGAGCCCCACGGCGAACACCATCTCCGCCACCGAGAAGTCTTCCTTGACCTCCAGGTGCATAGGGGCAGCGTCGGGGTTCGTCGGGGTGTGTGTATCGGCCACTGGGTGCTCCTCGTCGCCTGTTTAAGGAATTTTCCGGGAGCCCGCCCTTCCGCGCACCTCTGGTACCCTCCGGTCCATGAGTTCACCCGTTCCCGGCAGACGCCAGCGTCAACTCGTCACCAAGACCGTTACCGTCCCTGGCAACCTCCGGCGGGCCTGCGACGAGTTCAACGCGGGGCGCCACTTCGAAAGCCACGAGACGCTCGAAGAAATCTGGCAGGAGGAGCAGGGTGAAGTGCGCGACCTGTACAAGGGCCTGATCCAGGTCGCCGCCGGCTTTGTTCACCTTACCCGCAACAACTATGTCGGCGCCAACCGGCTCTTCTCCACCGCGCTTGGTTACTTACAGCCTTACCGAACCGAGGGTGCCCTCGGATTCAACGTTGAGGACGTTTGCCGGGCTGTTGAGCGGTGCCACGCCGAAGTGAAGCGGCTTGGGCCTGGCAGGGTCGCGCAGGTGGACCTCGCGGAGGCGCCACGCTGGGACTTCGATGAGGCCGTCTTGCCCGCCGAAGCGATTCGCTGGAGTGCCTGGGGGTTCGACCGTTCCGGCGCGCCGCTGCCCATGACGATCACAGTAGTAGAGTAGCGGCCTCCACCCAAAGTCCGAGGCGCTCCTGGTGCGGGAGACAGATGACGCCCTCGGCTGTCGGGCCGCAGTCTGAGGTGAAATCCCGCAACCCTTTCGTTAACACTTGCCCCTACCGTGGGGGCAACCGACGGTAGGTTGCTGGCCCGCCCCTGAGCGGTAACTGGAGGCTGCTGATGGTCAACCCCGCCCCTCGTTCCGGTTCCCCGGTCATCGAAGCAATCGAAGTCCACAAGACCTATGACACCGGGACCATCCGTGTCGAAGCCCTGCGAGGCGTCAGCCTGGCGGTCAAACCCGGCGAGATGGTCGCGATCATGGGCCCCTCCGGGTGTGGCAAGACCACCCTGCTGAACTGCCTATCCGGCCTCGATGACTTCGATTCCGGCTCTGTAGCCATCGCCGGTACTGACATCAGCCGGATGTCAGACAACGCCAAGACCGACTTCCGCGCGAAGCAGATGGGCTTCGTCTTCCAGACCTACAACCTGCTCCCGGTGCTCTCCGCTGTCGAGAACGTCGAGCTTCCGCTCATCGTCTCCGGGACGCCACCCAAAGTTGCCCGGCAGATGGCCCTCCAGTCGCTCGACCGCGTAAACCTGCGTGACTGGGCTTCGCAACGGCCCTCCCAGCTTTCTGGCGGCCAGCGCCAGCGCGTCACTATCTCCCGGGCGCTCGTCAACAACCCCTCGATCATCTGGGCTGACGAGCCCACCGGGGCCCTCGATTCGAAGACAGCCAGGGAGATCATGGATCTCATCGTCGAGCTGAATCAGACCCACCACCAGACATGCGTTCTCGTGACGCATGACCCGGGCGTCGCCGCCCGCTGCCACCGCACCATCTTCATGAGTGACGGCCTCATCGAGCGCGAGACCTCTCAGGCCGAACTCAGCGCCGCCAGCCACTGACCGGAGCGACCCATGGAATCCCTGTTCGGCGTTTCGATGAACGCGATCGCGCTCGTGTGCGTGATCATCACCTCTGCAATCCTCCTCGTCCTCGCGTACGTCGCCATCCGGAACCCGGTGATGTTCAAGATGGGTATCCGGAACATCCCCCGCCGCCCCGCCCAGACCACTCTGATCATCCTTGGGCTGATGCTCTCGACCGTGATCATCACGGCTGCGTTCGGCACGGGGGATACGATGACCCACAGCGTCACCGCTGAGATCTACAACATCCTTGGCGAGACAGATGAGTTGGTCGAGTACGACCGCGAACGGTTCCCGGTGCCGGAGGACCAGCAGGTCCTCCCACTCTCGCTGGTCGATGACCTGAAGGCTCACTTCGCTGGGGACGAGGACATCGATGCCTTCCTCGGATTGAGACTGGAACGTCTCCCGGTCTTCAACACCCGGACGCGACTTAATGAGCCGGTCACCACCGTGGTCGCCTATCGCGCCGCCGAAGCGGAGCCCTTCGGCGGACTGAACGACATCGACGGCGAGCCAGTAAGCCTCTCAGGCAACCAGATCGCCGTGAACGAGGCGCTCGCCAGCGAGATCCAGGCAGAGGTTGGCGACTCGCTGTGGCTGTTCTTCGGCGGCCAGCCCGTTGAGGTGGTCGTTGCCGCCATCGTGCCAAACACGTTCCTCGGCGGCTCGTTGGGGAGTATCGACCGCGAGGGGGCCACTCTCAGCTTCGAGTTCATGGGTGAGCTCACCGGCCGTCCGGACATCGTCAACTTCATCGCGGTTTCGAACGTAGGTGGCGTCCGCGACGGTGTGAAGCTCTCGGACTCTGTGGTCCCCCGGCTCGAAGCTGCGCTCGAGGGGACGCCGTTCAAGGTGGAGCCCCTCAAGCAAGACGCGCTTGAGGAGGCCGAACTCATCGGCAACTTCTTCACCAGCTTCTTCGTCGTCTTCGGGCTGTTCTCAATCGCAGCCGGGGTGCTGCTGATATTCCTGATCTTCGTGATGCTCGCCGCCGAGCGGAAGCCGGAGATGGGCATGGCCCGCGCGGTTGGCGCCAAGCGCCGCCAGATCGTCGAATCGTTTCTCGCGGAAGGCATGGGCTACGACCTGGGCTCCGCACTGGTTGGAATCTTCGTCGGCATCGGCGTTGTCTTCGTCATGATCGCCTTCATCACTTCCGCGGTAGGCGACGAGCTCGGACTGGTCATCGACATCCACATCACTCCGCGGAGCCTCGTTATCTCGTTCTGCCTGGGCGTCATAGCCACGTTCATCGTGATCTTCCTCGCGTCCTGGCGTGCGAGCCGAATCAACATCACGGCAGCGATCCGGGATCTCCCCGAATCGCAGGCGGTGAACCCCGAGCGGTCGACCTGGATGGGTTACCTCCGGGGCGTCCTCAACGGATTCGCCTCGTTCGGGGTCATCACCATTTCCCTGATCCTCGCGATGCGGTTCTCCGGGCTGTGGCCGTTGTTCCTTCTCGGTGCGCTCTCCGCTATCGCGGGGCCGTGGATCAGCCTGGTGCGCCACAGCAACTTCGGCGCTTCATCTGACGACCGGAAGGTTGGGGAAGGCCCCCCCAACTGGCCCTGGATCCTCGGGCTCGTCCTGCTTCCGGCGTTTGGCATCGGACTCGTAATCCTGGTGGGCTACGGCCTGGCGCTGCTCCTCGTCCGCGTCACTCGAGACCGCCGCCCGAACTCGGTCCCGCTGTGGCTCCTGTTCCTTGGCATCGTCATCGCGCCGCTTGGACAGCTGCTCTCCGCCCTCCAGGACCGCGGCCGCTCTATCGCCTGGAGCGTCGGCTTCGGGACCGTCGGTGCCGTCACGGGAGTTCTCCTCATCGAGTGGGGCCTGGACGCGAACCGGATTTTCCAGTTCGCCCTCGGCGTGTCGCTCATCCTCCTCTGGATCGCACTCACGTTGCGCCACTTCCGCGCCCACGAACGGGCCAGCTTCACCCTGGTCAGCCTGGCCCTCCTCGTGTTCTGGTACATGCCATCCAGCGTCTACGAGGGGATCACCGGAGAGCTGAGGGGCGATTTCGAGATGTTCTTCCTCAGCGGCGCGGCGATGATCACGGCTGGAACGTTCATCGTCATCTACAACGCCGACATCCTGCTCCCGGCGATCAGCCGGATGGGCTCCCGCTTCGGTCGAGTTTTTCCCGCCATCAAGACAGCGGTCGCGTATCCGCTCACGGCGCGGTTCAGGACTGGTATGACCGTCGCAATGATCGGGCTGATCATGTTCTCGCTGGTCATGTTCCAGACCATCAACGCGAACTTCGTCGAGCTCTTCCTTGGCGACGCCGCCCGCGGCGGGTTCGATGGCCAGGCGGTTGTCAACGTCAACAACCCGATCGATGACTTCGAGGCCGCCGTCGAGGCCGGTGGCGGGGATTCCTCGCAAATCGAGCTTGTGGCTGCTACTCGCGTCGCTTATCCCTTCGAAAACGAGATCAAGGACCCGAATCCGAAGGAGGACGACCGCGGCGAGCTAAAGGAGTACGGAACGTTCATCGTCCGCGGCCTGGACGAAATGTTCCTTCAGACGACGACCATCGGCTTCCAGCGGAAGGCGGCGGGCTTCGGATCCGATCAGGAGATCTGGGACGCCTTGCGCTCGGATGGTTCCCTCGCTGTCGTCTCCAGCCTGATTTACGGCACCGAAGGCTTCGGTGAAGACCCCGCGCTCTCCGAGTTGATCGATCTCGGCGACAAGCCTGCCGATGGCTTCGAGCCGTTCGAGCTGACGCTCCGGACGCCGGGCACGGACCAGGAAACCGTCGTCAGAGTCATCGGAGTTATGGAGGACCGTGCAGACACGTTCTTCATGGGCGTGATGCTGCGAGCCGACACCTTCCAGGAAGTCCTCCCCGCCGCCCGGGGCCAGACCTTCTACTTCAACGTCGTCGGCGGGGCCGATGCGGAAGAGGTCGCCAGGGATGTCGAAGCAGCGCTGCTCCAGGCCTCGGTCGACTCTCTCGGGGCATTGCTTGATGACTTCAGCCGTCAGAACCGCGGGTTCCTGTACCTGTTCCAGGGCTTCATGGGGCTCGGCCTGCTTGTGGGCATTGCCGCCCTGGGCGTTATCGCATCTCGGAGCGTCGTCGAACGCCGCCAGCAGATCGGCATGCTACGAGCCATCGGCTACCGCCGCTCGATGGTAGCGATGAGCTTCCTGTTCGAGTCCTCGTTCATTGCGCTCTCAGGGATCCTGATGGGTTTCGTGCTCGCCGTCAGTCTCTCGTGGGTGCTGTTCACCACCGGCGAAATCGATGAGTCCGCCGAGGGAGCGAACTTCTTCGTTCCCTGGCTTGAGCTCGGCGCGATCTGTGCCATCGGGTTCATCGCCTCGATGGTGATGACGGTGCTCCCCGCGAGGGGTGCTTCCCGGGTACCGGTGGCGGAGGCGTTGCGGTTCGAGTGATGCCGCGTGTGGGCCCTCAGAACGAAGCGAAGGCCTGTCCGGTTCCGGACAGGCCTTCGTTGTGTGCTGGGCTGAGGGGCACTAGATCCCGGGAACGTACCCGGCCGCGGATGCAATCACCCGTGCCTTGATGGCGCCCACCGCGTCCAGGTTCAGCTGGGGGTCGTCGGGTGCAGCCGCCGGCTTCGCCGGATGGGAGAGACGGGCGTACTCCTCACGCTGCCGCGCTTCGTGGCTCGGCTCGCTAGGGGTCAGGATATCGACGGGGTAGTTGTACATGGCCTCTTCCGCTTGTGCGTTCTATCACAATATACGGCAAGTTTCGGAGTTTCGCAAGGCCCGACTGATTAAACCTTTATTTCAAATGGGACTCGGCGCCGTGGACCAGAACGAGAAGAGGTAGCCGTCTGGCCCCATCACTAGGCACTCCAGCCGCCCGTTCCCCGGGTCGTAGGGGCCGTGGACTGCGACGGCTCCCAGGCGCAAACATGCGTGGTAGCAGCTTTCCACGTCCGGGACCTTCACTCGTAGCTCTGACCCGATCCCCCTGGCCGCCCCTTCACGACCGAGCGCATCGAACCAGGGATGCCCCTTGTACGCCTCGTCAGCGTGGAGGCTCAGGCGCGCCCCTTCGAGGACGAGCGTTGCGAAACCGGGGTGGCGCTCGAGCACCTCGAAACCCGCCGTCTCTGCCAGGAACCGCGAGAGGCTGTCGATGTCAGTTGTCCAGAGGATGACTTCGAGGGGCGACTCGCTCACAACTTGCCGATCCTCAGCCCGCGGGCCGGAACTTGGGCAGCGCGGCGTCTTCGTGCCTCTCCCACTCCACCACGACTGGCATGCCGACGTGCAAGTCCGCATTGCTGGCTCCCACGATGTTCGTGGGTAGCCGTGGCCCCTCGGTCAGCTCCACGATCGCGACGTTGTACGGGAGGTCTGCCTCGAAGCCCGGGTGGTACCGCTGGTGCATCACCCCGAACGTCCGCAGTGTGCCGGTGCCGGCCGCCCGCTCCCAGGTGTGCTCGACGGATAGACAGGCGGGGCAGTGCGCGCGCGATGGGAGCCGGAACGTGCCGCATTCGGTGCAGCGCATGAGCATCAGCTCCCCGGCCATCGCTCCCTGGAAGAACGGCAGTGAGGCCTCGTCCGGCTCGGGCACTGGCCTGGGGACGCTGCTGTCGGCCATCAGTTCCGCTCCGGGCTGAGGACAAGCGCCGCATGGTAGCTCAGGTTTCCTCCGTTGCCTGTGGCCAGGATGAGGTCGTTCTTCGCCTGACGCCCCCCGCCGTGGCCACGACCCTGGATGATGGCTTCGCTGATCGGCGTCATTCCCCACATGTAATACCCGGAGAGTTCCCCGCCGCCGGTGTTCGTCGGAAGCGAGCCGCCCGGCCCCAGCCGGCCTTCCTCAACGAACGGCCCGCCCTCGCCCTTGGCGCAGAACCCGTAGTCCTCCAGCGTGACCAGCACGGTGTAGGTGTAGCAGTCGTACAGCTGGCACTGGCTGATATCCGCCGGGCCGACGCCAGCCATCCCGAACGCAGTCTTCGCAGCCAGCTTCGCCCCGGTCTCGGTCTCCCAGTCGCTGCCAGTCGCCCCGGTGTCCCCGGGGTGGCCCTGGCCCATCCCCAGCACGTAAACCGGCGGCTGTGGCATGTCAGCGGCCTCGTCTGCCGGGCTCACCACCACCGCCACAGCCCCGTTCGACACCAGGCAGCAGTCGAGCAGGTGCAGCGGCTCGATGATCCAGCGGGAGGCGTGGTAGTCCTCAAGCGTTATCGGTTCCCGCATTTGGGCAAGCGGGTTCAGTGTTGCCCATGCGCGTTCCGCCACCGCGATGGCGCCGAGTTGGTCCTGAGTGGTGCCGTACAGGGCCATGTGACGCCGGGCCGCGAGCGCGTAGGGCGTGTTGGCGCCGAAGTAGCCGGCGGCGG
>CAYPAZ010000045.1:8638-11886 GCA_964408835.1 uncultured Anaerolineaceae bacterium | reverse complement strand
CCGCCCCGTTCCAGCTCCCGCTCGATTGCCTCCCGGATGACCTCGTCGTCCCACTCGGTCACGTATGTCCTCACCGGCAGGCGCTCCTCGGGAGGCGTCATAACGGTGCTCATGTCCCGGATGCCCGCAAGCGACATCTGGAGCGTCCGGGGGATCGGAGTCGCGGAGAGCGACAGGGCGTCCACCTCGGACTTCATCTCTTTCAACCGCTCCTTGTGCGCCACCCCGAACCGCTGCTCCTCATCGATGATCACCAACCCGAGGTCCCTGAACTTCACGTCCTTCTGCAACAGACGATGGGTGCCGATCACGATGTCTGCCTCGCCACTCTCGATTGCCTCGACGATGTCCCGCTGTTCCTGGTCGCTCCGGAACCGCGAGAGCACATCAATCCGCACCGGGAAGCCCGCGGTGCGCTCCCGGAACGTCGCCCCGTGCTGCTCCGCCAGCACCGTCGTGGGCACCAGCACAGCCACCTGCTTTCCCTCGGTCACAGCCTTGAACGCCGCCCGGACAGCCACTTCCGTTTTCCCGTACCCCACATCCCCGCAGATCAGCCGGTCCATCGGCCGCAGATTCTCCATGTCGGTCTTCACTTCAGCTATCGCCTCAAGCTGGTCGGCGGTCTCCACGAACGGGAACGCAGCCTCCATCTCCATCTGCCAGGCGTTGTCCGCCCCGTAGGCGTAGCCCTCCGCGAGTTCGCGCCTCGCGTAGAGCTCCAGCAACTCCTGTGCGATCTCGGCGATGGCCCTCCGGACCCGCGATTTCGTGCGCGACCACTCCTGCGACCCCAGCCGGGTGAGCGACGGTGCCCGGTCGGCCTGGCCGATGTACCGGGAGACTGCCTCCAGCTGGTCCACGGGCACGAAGAGCCGGTCGCCCTCTGCGTACTGCAACTCCAGGTACTCACGTTGGGCGCCATCGACAGTCCGCCTCACTAGCCCGCCAAAGCGGCCGATCCCGTGGTCGGCGTGCACGAGGTAGTCCCCCACTTCCAGGGTGGACACGATGTCCTCCCGGATCCCCGTCCGGGTCCGGTGGGGCCGGCGCCGCTTGCGAAGCCCGAACACCTCGGTGTCCGTGATAAGCGCGAACTCCTCGCCGAGCATGAACCCGCCAGCTACTGCCAACGGCACGAGCGTCACCATCCCGGCTCCTGGCGCGGCATTGAGCGTGCGGGTGAGGTGGGCAGCAGCCCCTCCCTCTTCGAAGAGATCGGCGAGGCGGAGCGCCTGCTGCGAAGCGATCACCACGGCTCGCCCCTGGCGCGCCCACGCCAGGCTTTGCTCGACAACAGTCCGCAGCTTCCCGGCGAACGACGGAGCGACCCCTACCGGTAACCGGTGCGAGCCGAACTCCTCCGCCCCGAACGGCTCGATCACCAGCGCTGGCTCCCACCTCTCCAGCCGCGCCGCCAGCGATTCGGGGTCGGTGAGCAAAGGTGGGAGCCCCCGCGGGATGGCCTCGCGGTGCTCCAGTTCTTCTTGCGTCCGCCGCTCGTGGTCCCAGGCGGCGGAGAGCGACGCCCGCCCCTCATCTGGGTCATCCAGGACCACGACCGTCGCGGGCGCCATGTGGTCCAGCGCGCAGGTCTCGTGAAGCAGTGGCTCAAGCGCCATCCCCCACTCCGTCCGCCCGCCGCCGGCGATGAGCTCGAGTTGCTCGATGAACGTCTCCGCGTCCTCCGACGTGCCCTCGACGCGCGTCGCGAGTTCGCCCGCCGCCGCCCGCGCCTCACCCGTGCCCGTAGCGACCGCCGGCAAGGTCACTGACTCCAGTCGTCCCCGGCTTCGCTGCGTCGCGAGGTCCACCTCGCGGATGCTCTCGACCTCGCTCCCGAAGAACTCGACCCGCACCGGGTGCTGGCTGTCCGCCGGGAAGACATCCACGATCCCGCCCCTCCGCGCCACCGTCCCCGGACGGTCCGCGATGGCATCGACCCGGTAGCCCTGAGCCTCAGCTCGCCGAACAAGCTCCGAAGGATCCACTGGAGAGCCGAGCGCCACCGTGAGCGCGACCGCCACGGCCGAAGGTCCAGCGAGCCGTTCGGACACCGCGAGCCACGAAGCCACAACCAGCCCCGAGTCCCCCCGCAACAAGCTCAGCGCCCGCGAGCGCTCAAGCATCAGCGCCTCATCGTCCCTCGCGAGCTCGTACGGTAGGCTCTCGCGCTCCGGGAGCCGCGCGAGCGGCATCTGAAGCGGTACGTACGCCTTGAGTTCGTCGAACAGGGCCTGTGCCTTCGCAGGCGTCGACGCCACGAGGAGCAGCGCGGTCTCGCGTTCCGCTGCCAGAGCGGCCACTAGCGGCGGTCGCCCTGCCTCTGGCAAGCCCACGCGCTGCCGGGCCGCATGCCCCAGCTGGGGCAGCAGCCGCTCCGCCACGACTCCGGTCATGCCGGTCAACTCGGCCGACACACGCACCTCTGGCCCCGCCGGCCGGGACCGGGGGGCTAAAACGTTCGCTGCCCCAACCGTACCATCCTGCCCGTCGCGGTGCGACCGCGTATGCTCACGCCTCACACCCCCACCGGAGAACGCCATGACCATCCAGCTCACCCGCGAGGCAATCGACCTCGGCATCGTCATCCGCGAATCGGAGCCGATGCTCGCCTTCTACCGTGATACCCTCGGCTTCACCCACGAAGGCGACGCCCCCATGCCAGGCGATGGCGTCATGCATCGCCTTCGCTGCGGCCAGAGCCTCGTCAAACTCGTCCGCTCCGGCCGGATCCCGGAGGCATCGAACCCTCCGAATGGGATCGGTGGCGCGACTGGAATGCGCTACTGGACCATCCACGTCTCGAACCTCGAGGAGCTCACGAAAGCCTGCGAGAGCGCTGGTTACAAGGTCGCCGTCTCCCCGCGCGAGTTCCGCCCCGGCGTCTGGATCGCGATAGTCGAAGACCCCGAAGGCAACTGGGTCGAATTCGCCCAGGGCGGGTAACTGCTTCTGGCCACGTTCATCTGCACGTCCTCCGACCCCTTCTCCGTCTTCGACCTCCCCCGGTGGGTCGAGGCCGAACGCGCCTCCGGCAGCCTCTCTGGCGATGGCCCGGTCGCCGTCCGCGTCGTGCATCCCCTCCGCGAAGCCGATGGCTCGTGCCGCTGGTGTGGCGCCGGCCCCGACGAATGCGTCACCCTCTCCGAAGACGGTTCCGTGGCCCGCTAACCCCGCCAGCTCAGACCACCCGCAGCCGTGCCCACACCCCCACGTGGTCCGAAAGCCACGTCTGGCCTCGCGGC
>CAYPAZ010000045.1:0-8628 GCA_964408835.1 uncultured Anaerolineaceae bacterium | reverse complement strand
CTGATCACCAATCACTCCCTGCTCCTCCACCTCTACCCCCGACCCCAGGATATGGTCGAACGTCGCGCTGACGTCCAGCTCGGGCCGCAGCCCGGTTGCGAACGTCGGTCCGCCGTCCGGCGCCAGTCTCTTGAACCGCCCTTCCAGCACCGCCAGCGTCCCGCCTCCGGGCACAGCGTTCAGGTCGCCGCAGACGACTGCCGGCCCGGGGTACGTCAGCGAACCTGTGATGACCTCCGCTTGTGCGTGCCGCTTCTCGGCGGAGTGCGGGTCCAGGTGTGCGTTGATGACCACAACGCCAAACGTGGTCACCGCCACCGCCAGCCCCACCGTGTACCCCTCCGGCGCCGGTATTCTCGCTGCCACCTGCGCCGTGCCCGTATGGAACGTCGCCAGGTGCTCCCTCCAGCCATCCGGCCGGACCAGCTCCGCCGTGGAGACGCGGATCACGCGATTCTGCTTCCGCGACAGGTAGGCCATCAGCTGACGCGCGAACGTGCGCGAAGGCACTTCCTGCAGACAGACGATGTCGGGTTCAACTTCACTGATGGCCAGCGCTAGCAGCTGGGCCCGGCGCTCGAACGCCGCGTCACCCTCGTGGTGGTTGTAGACGTTGTATGTCACCAGGGTGAACGTGTCGCCGGCCATTGTTCCAATCCTACGGAGGCCGCCCCCTGGTGGATACGCCTTGACCGGGGTGACCGGGAGGCGCCCGCGCCACGTACCATCGATCCGTGAGGCGAATTTCGCGGAGGACCCTTCTCGCCGGAGCCGGGGCCCTTGGGGTCGCTGGCGCCGCGGCCGGCGCCTGGGCCGTTTGGCCGCGAGGCTCCCCCTCCCCTCCCGTGCAGCCCACTCCGCCACAATCCCCGACTCCGCCTCCCACCACCATAGCGGCGCCTTCCTCGACTCCCACCCGGCTGCCGCCCACCGGAGAGGCTCGCGTCCCGGCTTTCAGGAGACTCGTCTACGACACCTTCGACATGCTCCGGTCGGTGGAGCCGGCGGTGCCGGTGCTTCTCGCGCGCACGCACTCCCGACTCCTGCGCTGGGCCGACCCCGCCGGGGCCAGCCTCGAAGGCGACCTCGCAGCTTCCTGGGAACAGCAGGAGGGCTCGGCCGTCGTCCTCAGGCTCAACGCCAGTGCCCACTGGCACGACCGCGAACCGCTCGCTGGGCGGGGCGTCACCGCTGAAGACGTGGCGTCGCACTTCTCGCGGCTCCTCACACTCCGCGATTCCGGCGGCCTCACGCCCTCCCTTGCCCTGCACTTCGCTTCGCTCGAGGCAGCCACCGCCCTTCCCGGCGAAACCGTCCGGCTCGACCTCAGCCGGCCCGACGCGCTCTTCCTTCCGGCTCTGGCTTCGGGTCTCGCGCTCATTGCTGCCCCGGAGGCCGTGGATGCTTTCGAGGGATCCTGGGATCAGCTAGAGCCAGCGTCGGTTGTCGGGTCTGGACCCTTCGTCCTCGATGCCCTCGAGCCGGGCGCCACCTTCTCTGCCCACGCCACGGGCCATGCCGTCCCTCGGCTCCAGTCGCTGGTGATGGGCCAGCCGAACGCCTCCGGCGCCGCCGCGCGCCAGCGTTTCGTCGACCGCCTGATCGACCAGTTCGTCGCCCGCGACCGCCGCGACGCCGAAGCTATCGACAGCGGGATGCCCTCGGTCGTCCGGTTTGAGCGATTCGAGGAGGCTCCGACCATTAGTACGTTTTTCGCGGGCGCCCCACCATGGGACAACCCCTTGCTGTTGAGGGCGCTCTCGGCTGCTGCCCACCGATTGGTGCTTGCCGACCGGCTTCACGGCGGAAGGGCGGCCGCCTCCGGGCCCGTCGGCCCCTCGCGCACCGCGTTCGCGCTTCCGGAAGCCGAACTCGCCGACCTTCCGGGGTACGGGTCCGATTCCGCTGCGGCTGCCGCCGAAGCCCGCTCACTCTGGCAAGCCGGCGGCGGCCCCGCCCTGGGGCCTGTGACCTTCGATATCCCGGCTATCTACGACCCCCTCTACAGCGCCAGCTCGGTCTTCATAGGCATCTTGAATGAGGTTCTGGGGCCGGGCACCGCTCGCGCCGAAGTCCACTCCTACCCCGTCATCTCCGCGAGGGCGCTCGGCCTCGAGTACGGCAACGGGAGCGCCCGCTCCTGGTTCGGCTGGGCCCCTCCCGTAGATGACCCCGACCCCACCCGCGAGCTCTACAACACGTTCCGCTCGGAGGCTCCCGGCTGGGCGCCGTTCGCGGTCCGCGATGAGAGGCTCGACCAACTGCTCGACGCGGCAATCGCCGAGTTCAACATCGAGATGCGAGCGGACCTTGTCCACCAGGCATCCCGGCGCCTGCTGGAACTTGGTGGCGCGGGAGTGATTCCATGGCTTCTCCAGTGGTCCACGGTTTACCGCCAGCGCTACCTCGGTGGTGCGGCCCCATCCTCGTTCTCTGGACTCGAACGTGACTCCGAGCTCTGGGTCGATACCTCCGACCCGGAGTTCCCCGCCGGGCGCTAGATCTCCGGCGGCAGGTAAAGAAACCAGTGGCGGTGCTACCCGCTGCCATTCGCAGAGCCTTTAGGAAGCACCGAAGTTATTGACACAGCAAGGGGCAAACGTATACTCCGCCCATCCGGGAGGCTCTATCGCTCGTATAGAGGAGTAGGGCGAGCCGGGCCCGGACCATTCGAGGGGGATGTTTTCTCAATGACCTCTAGGGACAACTATTGGATTCGCCGCGCCAACTCGAGCCGCCTTTCCCGAAGGCGATTCGTCGGTGGCACGGCAGCCGTCGGTGTCGGCGCGTCTGCCCTGGCCCTTGTGGGCTGCGGCGATGATGACGACGACGACGGGACGCCCGGGGGCCCAACGGCCACCTCAGCACCAGGCGAGACACCACAGCCGACCGAACCCGCAGGCGGCCTCCCGCAGGGCGGCACCGCTCATCTTGTGAGCGCGAACAACACCTGGGACACCTTCGACATCGACCGCAGCCGGTTCTCCCCGGTTGCCTGGCTTCACGGCTATACGAACCTCGGCGTCACCCAGTGGGCCAGCTTCACCAATAGCCAGATCGAAGGCGGCATGGCTGAGAGCTGGGAACAGCCCGGCAGCGACGGCCTCACCATGGTCTTCAAGGTGCGGCCAAACGTCTTCTGGCACGACAAGCCGCCAGTGAGCGGTCGCCAGGCCACAGCCGACGACATCGTTCAGTTCATCAACCGCAACCGCCTCGGGGTGCTCCTCGATGGCACTGAGGACACCAACTTCTACCGCAAGGCCGCATACGACCGCGTGGCCAACGTTGAAGAGACCGATGCCGAGACGGTCACGGTAACCTTCAGCGAGCCCGACCCGTTCTTCATCTCGCTCCTCGCAGGCTCCTACAGCAAGGTCCTTGCCCCGGAAGCCATCGAGGCGTTTGAGAACTCCTTCCACAACCTGACGGCCGACCTCGTCATCGGCACCGGCGGATTCGTCCTTCAAGAGTTCGCCGCGGAAGGCCGCAGCCGCTGGAGCCGCCACGAGAATTTCCACGCCCAGGTCAACTGGGATGGCATCACCTGGCTCCCGCTCTTCACCGACCAGAGCGCTCAGCAGACCGCCTTCGAGCAGAAGGACATCGATGTCTTCGGCCCCACATCCGTGGCTGTCGACGACGAGCTCCAGCAGCGCTACTCAGGCCAGATCCAGGTTCAGCCTGTCTTCTCGGGCAACCCGCAGGCCGGCACCTACTTCGGCGGGGAAGGCTCCACCTGGGCCAACCAGAACCTCATCGGCGCCATCTTCAAGGCGTTCGACCGCCAGGGCCTCATCAACTCCGTGCTCCAGGGCCGCGGCGTCATGTCCGGCAACGTGCCCCCCACCCAGGGTGGCTTCGCGCTAAGCGAGGCCGAACTGATCACGTACGAGGGCTACATCCAGGACCGGACCAAGGATCAGACCGAGGCCAAGGCAATGTGGGACGCCGCCGGCGGCCCCGCCCTCGGCACGATCGTCGTGGACATTCCCAACATCTGGGAAGGTCTCTACAGCGGTGGCGCATCCGTTATCACCAACCAGCTCAAGTCCGTGCTCGGCAATGACTTCACAGTCAACATCGAGCCCTACGACGTCATCACCGGCAAGGTCTCCGACGGGAGCTACGGCACCGGCAACAACAACATCTGGTACGGCTGGATCACCGAGATCACCGATCCCGAGCCAACCGTCCTGAACTTCCTCTCCTACAACTCCTCCAGCCCACAGTGGCGGCAGTTCGGCGTCCTCATCCCGGAAGTCGACACGCTCACGCGACAGGCAATGGACGAATTCGACGTAGAGGTCCGGGCCGAGCTCAGCAAGCAGGTGATGGATCTGCTGCTCAAGAACTGGGGCGCTGGTATCCCCTACAGCCTCGTGGGCCTCAGCAACTCCCTCCGGTGGAACTACTTCAAGTACCCCGAGGCCGTGCCGTTCGTCCAGCAGCACCAGGCTGCGACGCAGTTCTGGTTCGACCAGACCGACCCGACCTGGGCTTCCCGGCCAACAGGCTAGGGCAGGATCACCCAAACACGGTGGGCCGCCGCGGAACCCCGCGGCGGCCCGTACCGTGTCACAACGAAGGGGGGATACTGAGGAGTGCGCAACTACATCTTGCGCCGGGCGCTGATCAACATCCCGGTCATCTGGCTCGTCGTCACGCTCGTCTTCTTTGCCACCAACGTCCTCCCCGGCGACTTCGTCGCTCAGCGAATTGCCGCCGCAGACCCCCTGAGCACCGACCCCGGTTCGCGCGAAATCGCCATTCAGCGCGTGAAAGCTGAACTCGGGCTCGATGATCCGGTCCCCATCCGCTACGTCAAGTACCTCGGCAACCTCCTGAAGGGCGACTTCGGCGTGTCCTACCAGGACAAGCGCCCCGCGCTGCAGGGGTTCAAAGAGGGCCTGCCCTACAGCCTTCAGCTCGGGATCATGACGCTGATCATCGGGGTAGTGACCGCCGTCCCCATTGGTATCATCTCCGCCATCAGACAGGACACCATGGCGGACTACGGCCTGAGATTCACGGCTATTACCGCCCTCGCGGCGCCCAACTTCTGGGTAGCCACGATGTTCATGCTCTATGTGGTCCGCTGGGAGCAAACAGGTGGCACCGTGCTCGGTTTCTTCCAGCTTGGCTGGATCGGCTGGAACATTCCCATAAGCTCGCAACCGTTGCTCTGGGACAACCCCGTCGAAAGCCTGAAGCTTTACGCCATCCCCGCCGTCGTTGGCGGACTCGCCTCCGGGGCCGGCGTGATGCGGCTCCTCAGATCCCAGATGCTCGAAGTCCTCCGCCAGGACTACATCCGTACCGCCTGGGCAAAGGGCATGCGGGAGCGCGTCGTCATCGTCCGGCATGCGATGAAGAATGCCCTTATCCCTGTCGTCACCGTTCTCGGTCTCACGCTCGCCGGACTCATCAGCGGCTCTGTGGTCCTCGAGAACCTCTTCGCCATCCCGGGCGTTGGCAGAAAGATCCTGGTGGCCATCCAGGCCCGCGATGTCCCCGTCATACAGGCGTTCGTCCTTGTCATCGCGGCCTTTGTCGTCTTCGTCAACCTTGCGGTCGACCTGCTATACGGCGTGCTCGACCCCCGCATCCGATTCTCGTAGGGGCGTGACCGGAAATGGCTGAATCCTCCGCACTCGGACTTCCCGGCACCGCCGATATCCCCCGTAGCTTCAGCGACAAACCGTTCTATGCGCGCGCCCTGATCCAGTTCGGCCGCTTCATGATCCACAAGCCGCTCGGTGGGTTCGGCGTTGTGGTCATCGTCATCGTGTTCTTCTGCGCCATCTTCGCCCCGTGGGTCTCGCGCTACGAAACCTCGACGATCTTCACCGCGGTCAACCCCTGCTACGACGAAGAAATCGCTACCCGTGCCCTCACCGACGTTTCTATCCGGCTGCAGCACCCACCGTGCACCTTCCAGCGCGGCGAGATCCCCATGTTCCTTGCGAAACCTTCTTGGAACCACTGGCTCGGCACAGACCACCAGGGCCACGATCTCTACGCCCGCATCATCTACGGCTCCCGAACCGCGCTCGTCGTGGGCTTCGGCGCCTCCGCCATCGCTGTCTTCATCGGCACGATCATGGGCATCTCAAGCGCCTACTTCGGTGGTTCGGTTGACTTCGGAATCCAGCGCATCGTCGATGCCTTCCAGGCGTTCCCTCCGCTCATCATCCTGTTGCTGTTCGGTCAGGTCGTGGCTAACCCTTCCCTGGAGGCAAACACGGTAGCCCTTGGGATAATCGGCATCGCCTCAGTGATCCGCATCGTGCGGAGTACGGTGCTCGCTGCCCGCGAGGAAGTTTACGTAACGGCGGCCCGGACACTTGGCGCGACCGACCGCCGCATCATGGGCCGGCACATCCTTCCCAACGTCTTCGCCCCGATCATCGTCGTGTTCACCAACTCCATCGGCATCTACATCCTCGCGGAAGCGACCCTCGCCTTCCTTGGCCTCGGTGACCCGGTGCGCCAGTCCTGGGGCCGGATGATCGAAGAAGGTCGCAGGCAAGGCGCCGGTCAGCCGCTCATGGCGCTGTTCGTCGGCCTTGCTCTTACCTTCACCGTGCTCGGGTTCAATCTCGCCGGTGATGCCCTCCGCGACGTGCTGGACCCGCGCTTGCGGGGCGGCAGCGGTCGCCCGGGCTTCTAGGCTTCGCCGCCACCAGCCACAACCCATGAGGCCGCGCCATGCGCGGCCTCACCGTTTCATGCCGTTCGCCGTGACTCTCAGCCCTCGGCGGCCTCGTCGAGCACTTCCGCGATGTGCATGACCCTCGCTTCGATCCCGGCTTCCCGCACTGCCGCCTCGTACTGCATCTGGCAGCCCGGGTTGGCCGTCACCACGACATCCGGCCGGTGCCGCGCGAATTGCTCCGCCTTCTTCGTCCGAAGCTCCGCCGACATTGCAGGCTGGACAAGGCTATAGATGCCCGCGGCGCCGCAGCACATGTCGGCTCCGTTCGTCTCGATAAGCTCGCAGCCATCCAGCTGCCCAAGCAGCGCCCTGGGCTGTTCGCGGATCCGCTGCGCATGCACCAGGTGGCAGGCATCCTGGTACGCCACGCTGGCCGCGAACCTCCCGCCGACCACCGCGCCGCGCTCCACAAGGAACTCGCTCAGGTCCCGCACGCGCGCAGAGAACGCAGCCCCTCGCGCCGCGTAGTCGGGGTCCGCCGACAGCAGGTCGCCGTATTCCTTCATCGCCGCGCCACAACCGGCCGAGTTCACGACCACCGGCGCTTCCCCTTCGAATGCGTCGATGGTCTGTCGCGCCAGTTTCCTCGCGAAGTCGATGTCGCCGTCGTGCGCGTGGAGCGCTCCACAGCATCCCTGGCCCGGTGGGAAGACCGGCGTGAAGCCGGCCCGAGCAACCACCCGGGCCGTCGCGCGGTGCACATCGCCGAACAGCTCACCCATCACGCAGCCGCTCAGCAGCATGACTGTCCCTTGCGCATTCACCGCCTCGGGCATGGGCTCGCCGATGCGGAACGGCGCCGAGATCCTTCCCGGAAGCTGGGCTTCCGCTTTCCCAAGCCTTCCGAACAGCTGCAGGACCCGAGCCCGCCGCACTCCCCCGCGAAGACGCGAGTTCGCCGCCCAGCGCGTCGGTGCCATTGCCGCCCGCAAAGCCCGCGGACGCGCGATAACGTTCCTGAGCAGTAGCTTGCGGAACCGCCGGGCACCCCTGCCTGTCGGAGCGCCGGCGTCAAGCTGGGCCCGGGCATGCTCCATGATTCGCCCGTAGGGCACTCCGCTGGGGCACACCGCCTCGCAGGCCCGGCACTGGAGACACAGCTCCCAGTGACCCTGTACCGCCGCCGTCAGCGGGATAGTCTCTTCCGCCACCGCCCGCGCAAGAAAGATCCGCCCGCGTGGCGATTCGGTCTCCAGCCCGGTTACCACGTACGTCGGGCAGGAGTTGATGCACAGTCCGCAGTGGACGCACTTCGTGAGGTCGTCGACTGTTGGCGCCTCCTCCGGCCGCGGCCACCCCATCTTCTCAGAGCCCACCGATGAACCTCCCTGCGTTGAGCCGCCCGTCCGGGTCATACAGCTCCTTCACCCGCCGCATCACCCCGAACGACTCCGGGGCGTCCCCCCATGTGTCGAGCTCTCTCCGCCACGATGCCGGTAGCTTCTCAACCGTGACTGACCCGCGGCTGGTCCGGAGGTCCGACCTCCACCGTGCCACAGCCCCTGCCACTGTCCGCAGTGGCGGCAGGGCGCTGGTCGCCCATGTCGCCCGGATCACGCCCGGGAACGGCCGCACCGTCATCGCGCTCGGTCCGAGGGCGAGCAATGCCGCCGCTCGGTCCTCAAGCGCCGAAGCCGGGCACACGACCCGGACGGTCAGCAGCGAACCAGGACCGTACCCCAGGTCGCGCGCCTCCGCGTACCTGTCCCGGGCATCCGGTTCCTCTGCGCCGCGAGCCATCCCGCGCGCTACCTCCACCGCAGCGACTGGGAGGTCGAGCAGAAGCACCCAGGCGCGATCTTCTTCGATCAGTTCGCACACGTGCGGCCTCACATCTCCGCGCAGCGCCCGTTCGGCAGCGGCGAGGCCCTCCGAGAGCCGCGGATAGCGGAATGCCAGCCGCGCGGTCT
>CAYPAZ010000044.1:0-12003 GCA_964408835.1 uncultured Anaerolineaceae bacterium | reverse complement strand
GTGGACGGGCTGCGGCTCGACGCTGTCCCGTACCTCTTCGAGCGGGAGGGGACGAACTGCGAGAACCTGCCTGAGACCCACCAATTCCTGAAGCGAATTCGCAGATTCGTCGATGAGGGCTGGCAGAACCGCATGCTTCTCGCCGAGGCGAACCAGTGGCCGGAAGATGTCCGGGCCTACTTCGGCGACAACGACGAGTGCCACATGGCCTTCCACTTTCCCCTTATGCCCCGGCTGTTCATGGCGCTGCGCAGGGAGGACCGGCGGCCAATCGTCGACATCATGCACGCGACTCCGGCGATCCCCGCGGACTCCCAGTGGTGCTTGTTCCTGCGCAACCACGACGAACTGACGCTTGAGATGGTGACAGACGAAGAGCGCGACTACCTGTACGACGAGTACGCAATAGACCCTCGGATGCGCCTGAACCTCGGGATCCGGAGACGGCTCGCGCCGTTGGTGGATAACAGCCGCCGCCGTATCGAGCTGATGTATTCGCTGCTCCTGAGCATGCCGGGAACGCCAGTCATCTACTACGGCGACGAAATCGGCATGGGAGACAACATTTTTCTTGGCGACCGTGATGGCGTCCGGACACCGATGCAGTGGAGCAGCGACCGCAACGCCGGTTTCTCGCGGGCCGACAACCAGCGGCTCTTCCTGCCTGTGAACCGCGAGCCGATTTATGGCTACGAGAGTGTCAACGTGGAGGCGCAGGAGCGGTTGCCGACGTCTCTCCTGGCGTGGCTGAAGCGAACGCTGTTCGTGCGGAACTCGTACCCGGCGTTTGGGCGCGGGAGCATGCGGTTCCTTGAGCCCAGCAACCAGTCAGTGCTCGCGTTCGTGCTCGAGTACGAGGGTTCGAGGCTGCTCGTAGCGTGCAATCTCTCCCGGTTCCCGCAGGCTGCGGAGATCGACTTGCGCGAGTTCGACGGGAGCCGGCCGTTCGAGCTTTATGGGCGCCATCCATTCCCCCGGATCGGGGAGCTGCCCTATCTCCTGACCTTTGGGCCGCATGACTACTACTGGTTCGAGCTGCGGGAGGATGACGATGGGTGAGCTTGGGGTCGCTGCTCCAGCCGCGGGCCTTCGCCTCCTGCTCGGCGAGCCCGGCGGCAGAGCCCTCCTCGAGGATGCGCTACGCGGCTACCTGGCGCGGCAGCGCTGGTTCGGTGGGAAGGCGAGGGAGATCCGCGAGGTTGCGCTCACGGGCTGGGTCGAGCTTGGGGAGGGCCAGTCCACGTCGCTTGGGGCGATCCAGGTGAGCGACAGGGAGGAAGTGATCACCGAGCACGCCGTTTGCTTTGCTGTCGAGGATGGCGAGGTGGTGGAGGGGCCCGGGCACGAGACCGTGGCACGTGCGCTCGTAGCAGCCATCTGTCGCACAAGAATCGAGGGGGAGAGGCTGGCGGTGGTGGGGAGCGAGCGCGAGCCCGAACCCGTACGGTCCGTCCGAGTGCTTTCCGCGGAGCAGAGCAACTCCTCGTTCATATGCGACGACGAGCGGATCTTCAAGCTCTACCGGCGCATCGCGTGGGGGGTGAACCCCGAAATCGAGATGGCACACGCGCTTGGCTCCGTGGGGTTCGGAGCGATGCCGAGGTTCCTGGGGGCCGCGTGGCTGGAACGGCCGGACGGGGCACAGTCGGGCCTCGCACTCATGCAAGAGTTCAAGCCGGGCGCCCGGGATTGCTGGGACGAGGCACTCGATGGCATACGGGCATGGGTCGACTCAGAGGACGACGCCATCCTGAGCTTCCTGAGGTCGATCGGCCGGACCACCGCGGAGTTGCACCTCGCCCTTGCTCATGTGGATGCAGCCGATTTCCGCGCGCAACGGGCGACACCCGTCGACATCGAAGCGTGGGTCGCCGATACCCGTGCAGAAGCCAGCCGGGCGGGCGGGCTGGAAGAGGCGGCCAACGGCGGGTCGGAGCTCGAGGAGGTGCTGAGGACTTGCGCCACTGCTGGTGTCGCTGCGCTAGACGGCGACGCGGGGCTGAGGATCCGCATCCACGGCGACTACCACCTGGGCCAGGTTCTGTGGGTGGACGGCTCGCTTTACGTTGTGGACTTCGAGGGGGAGCCGGCCCAGCCTCTCGAAGAACGCCGGGCGCTGAGGAGTCCCCTCATGGATGTAGCCGGGATGACGCGCTCGTGGGCCTACGCCTGCGCCACCGTGGGCAGGGACGCTCCGGACGGGGACACGCTCACCCGGCTATGGGGCCTGCGGACTGCTGGGCGCGAGGCGTTCCTCGGCGCTTACGAGGAGGAGGTCGCGCGTGCCGATATTCCGCTTCTTCCGGCGGAGCCTGGGCAGCGAGCACGACTCCTGGCTCTATTCGAACTCCGCAAGGCCCTCTACGAGTTGGTCTACGAGATGAACAACCGGCCCGACTGGGCGTGGATTCCTGCCGGCGCAATCCCGGAACTGCTCGAGCGGGCGACGGCATGAAGTACCGCACCTACCCCGGGAACCCGTACCCGCTCGGGGCCACATGGGACGGCCTCGGCGTGAACTTCGCGCTGTTCTCGGAGCACGCCGAGCGGGTGGAGCTGTGCGTCTTCGAGCGCGCGGAAGGTGTCCCGGAGGTCGCAAGAATCCCGATCCGAGACCAGACCGACTACGTTTGGCACACGTACCTGCCCGAGGCCAGGCCTGGCTGGCTCTATGGTTACCGGGTATACGGGCCCTACAGCCCCGCCCACGGCCAGCGGTTCAACCCCCACAAGCTCCTCATAGATCCATACGCGAAGGCGCTCACCGGCCCGATCCGGTGGTCGGACGCGATGTTCGGCTACCAATTGTCGGCCGGGCGGGACGCGGACCTGACATTCGACACGCGTGACAGCGCCACGGGCATGCCGAAATCGGTGGTTATCGAGCCAACTTTCTCCTGGGGGGACGACCGGCCACCGCGGACTCCGTGGCACAACACGGTTATCTACGAGGCGCACGTGAAGGGGTTCACGTACCTGCACCCCGGCCTGGATGAGCCGGCGCGCGGGACTTACTCGGCCCTTATGGCGCCGCCAGTCCTGGAGCACCTCCAGCGGCTCGGCGTAACCGCGATCGAGCTCATGCCCGTGCACCACTTCGTACATGACAAGCGGCTGGTGGACATGGGTCTGTCCAACTACTGGGGCTACAACACCATTGGGTTCTTCGCCCCTGACCCGCGCTACGGCGCGACGACGGGCCCCGGGCAGCAGGTGAACGAGTTCAAGACGATGGTGCGCACGCTTCACGGCGCAGGCATGGAGGTGATCCTCGACGTGGTTTACAACCACACGGCCGAAGGGAGTCACCTGGGCCCGACGCTCTCGTTCCGGGGCATCGACAACCAGAGCTACTACCGGTTGGCGGAGGAGGGTCGGTTCTACAACGACTACACGGGGACGGGGAACACCCTGAACATGCTCCACCCGCGCACCATCCAGCTCATCATGGACAGCCTTCGCTACTGGGTGACGGAGATGCACGTGGACGGGTTCCGGTTCGACCTTGCTGCGACGCTGGCCCGCGAGCTCCACGATGTGGACCGGCTGAGCGCGTTCTTCGACATCATCCACCAGGACCCGGTGCTCTCCCAGGTCAAGCTCATCGCGGAGCCATGGGACATTGGCGAGGGCGGCTACCAGGTGGGGAACTTCCCGGTGCTCTGGGCAGAGTGGAACGGCAAGTATCGGGATTCGGTCCGGCGGTTCTGGCGGGGAGACGTGGGCGAAGTGGCAGAGCTGGCCTACCGGCTCACCGGCTCCAGCGACCTCTACGCCCACAACGGACGACGGCCGTACGCATCGATTAACTTCGTGACCGCGCACGACGGCTTCACGCTGAACGACCTCGTGACCTACAACGACAAGCACAACGAAGCGAACGGCGAGGGCAACCAGGACGGGCACGATGACAACCTGAGCTGGAACCACGGCGTCGAGGGGCCGACCGATGACGCTGCCGTGAATGAGCTCCGGCGGCGCCAGGTCCGCAATTTCTTCACCACGCTCATGGTCTCCCAGGGTGTGCCGATGTTCTTGTACGGCGACGAAGTGATGCGGACGCAGCAGGGGAACAACAACGCCTACTGCCAGGACAACGAGATCAGCTGGCAGCGCTGGGAGCTAAACCGGGACGAGGCGGAGATGCTGGAATGGGTGCGCCGGGTGGTCGCCTTCCGGCGATCGGCGCCTGTGCTTCGGCGGAGGCACTTCTTCAGCGGGCGCTCGATCCGCGGCGCCGGGATCAAGGATATTTCCTGGCTACGGCCGGATGGGCGCGAAATGGGCGACTCCGAGTGGGGCGATGGGGGAGTCCGAGCGCTGCAGGTGTGGCTTGCGGGCGGCGCTGCCGACGTGGTCGACGACTATGGCCAGCCCCTGGTCTCGCACACGCTTGTTATCCTGATGAATAGCGAAGACGGAGAAGTCACCTTCGGGTTGCCACCAGCAACCCGTGGCCAGCGCTGGGAGTTCGTGCTCGATACGAGTCAGCCCGGCAAGCGCGAAGGGGGTGAAATGCCGCGCACCGACCCCGCCTACACGCTGCCCGCGAGATCCATGGCCATTTTCCGTCACGGGACGGGGAAGTCATGACCACCGAGAGCGACCAGGCAGCAGCTCAACTGCGGCGAGGCACCCTCCACGACCCTCACGCGTTCCTCGGAATGCATCGAGTCAAGGGCGGGGTAGTGGTGCGGGCGTTCGACCCGGCGGCCGAGCGAGTCGGCCTCATCGAAGCAGGGGGCGAAGCGCGAACGGCGGAACTCAGTCCGCTCGGCAAGGGGCTCTTCGAGGCGAAGATGAAGGCGAAGGACGTCTTCCCATACCTGCTGGAGGTGACTTCCGGGAACCGGACCTTGCGGCGCGGTGACCCGTACCGCTTCCTGCCGACCCTGGGCGAGCAGGACCTCTATTACATCGGCGAGGGCTCTCACAGGAGGGCCTGGGAGCGCATGGGCGCGCACCCGCGCGTGATGGACGGCGAGTCTGGCGTGGGGTTCGCCGTGTGGGCGCCTTCAGCTCGCGGCGTCAGCGTGGTGGGCGACTTCAACGGATGGCACCGAACCTCACACCCAATGCGTACGCTCGGAGCGTCAGGCATCTGGGAGCTGTTCGTCCCGGGGCTGGGGATCGGCGAGCACTACAAGTTCATCGTCCGCGGCGCCGATGGCGTCGACCGGGAAAAGGCGGACCCATTCGGACTCTACGCGGAAGTCCGGCCCAAGACGGCGTCGATCGTGTTCGGGCTCGGCGAGTACGAGTGGGGGGACCAGGAATGGATGGCCAGACGAAGCGAGGCCAACCCGTACCACCAGCCGATGAGCGCCTACGAGGTTCACCTGGGTTCGTGGCGCCGCGAGGCGGACGGTGGCTGGCAGGGGTACCGGGAAGCGGCCGTGGAGCTGGCGTCCTACTGCCGGGAAATGGGCTACACCCACGTGGAGCTGTTGCCGCTGGCGGAGCACCCTTTCGACGGGTCGTGGGGATACCAGGTGGCCGGGTTCTACGCCCCGACGAGCCGCTTTGGGACCCCCGACGACCTTCGCGCGTTCGTGGATACGCTTCACCAGGCGGGAGTTGGCGTGCTGATGGACTGGGTGCCAGCCCACTTCGCGACCGACGCGCACAGCCTGTCGCAGTTCGACGGGACGTATCTCTACGAGCACCAGGACGAGCGCAAGCGGTTCCAGCCGGACTGGGGGACGCTCACTTTCAACTACGGTCGCCACGAGGTCCGGACCTTCCTGCTTGCGAATGCCCTCTACTGGCTGAGGGAGTTCCACATCGATGGCCTGCGGGTCGATGCGGTGAGCTCCATCCTCTACCTGGACTACAGCCGGCAGGCGGGGGAGTGGGTACCGAACAAGTACGGCGGACGGGAGAACCTCGAAGCCATCGACTTCTTGCGCGCGTTCAACAAGCTGGTCTACGAAGAGGGGGAGGGCGCGACCACCATCGCGGAGGAATCGACGGCCTGGCCGGGGGTTTCGAGGCCGACGTACGCCAATGGGCTGGGGTTCGGGTTTAAGTGGAACATGGGCTGGATGCACGACACGCTCGAGTACTTCCGCAAGGACCCGGTCCACCGGAAGTATCACCAGGGCGTGCTCACGTTCTCGATGATGTACGCGTGGAGCGAGAACTTCGTCCTCTCCCTTTCGCACGACGAGGTGGTTCACGGCAAAGCTTCGATGCTTCACAAGATGCCGGGAGACGAGTGGCAACAGTTCGCGAACCTCCGCGCGCTCTATGCATACCAGTACACGCAGCCGGGGAAGAAGCTGCTGTTCATGGGGGGGGAGTTCGGCCAGCGCAGCGAGTGGAATCATGACAGTGCGCTGGAGTGGGAAGCGCTGGACTATCCACCGCACGCGCGCTTGAAGTCGCTTGTGGCGGACCTGAACCGGCTGTACCGCCAGGAACCCGCGCTGCACCTGCACGACCACGAGCCGAAAGGCTTCAGATGGCTCGACTTCAGCGACTCCGACAACTCGGTAATCGCGTTCTCGCGTCACGGTGACGAGCCTTCGGACGACCTGGTGTGCGTGTTCAACTTCACACCGATGCCGAGGTACGCCTACCGTGTTCCCGTGCCGCGGCCGGGCGGCTACCGGGAGGTGCTGAACACCGACGCAGCGGAGTACGGGGGGACCGGCGTCGGCAACCTTGGCACCGCCTTCGCGGAGGCATTGGAGCACAACGGCAACCCGTTCTCCATGTCCCTCACGCTGCCGCCGCTCGGGGCGGTGGTGCTCAAGCCCGAGGCGACTCCCTGACCACGCCCGCGATTCACCTTGGCCTGTTCATCCACAGCCATCAGCCGGTGGGCAACTTCGACTGGGTGTTCGAAGAGAACTGGCTCAAAGCGTATCGGCCGATGCTGGAGGCGCTGGGACGGCACCCTGGCGTGAAGGCGACCCTCCACTACTCGGGGCCACTGATCGACTGGCTCACCGCACACCGGCCAGAGTTCGAAGAGCTGCTTGATCCGCTGGTGGCGCGGGGTCAGGTAGAAATCGCGGGCGGGGGCTATTACGAACCCATCCTCTCGATGCTCCCGGCCGCCGACCGGGTCGGCCAACTCCGCCACATGCGGGATGAGATCGAGCGGCGCTGGGGCACCGCGCCGGCTGGCGCGTGGCTCACGGAACGCGTCTGGGAACCGGGTATCGCCGCGGCGCTGGCAGAGGGCGGTGCCGCGTACACACTGGTCGACGATTCTCACTTCGAATCGAGCGGGCTCACGGAGGATCAGCTCGACGGGCACTACCTGACCGAGGAAGAAGGGAAGGTCGTCGCGGTCTTCCCGGGTTTGCGGACAATGCGGCAGCACATCCCATGGAAGCCCGTGGAGGAGGTCGTTGAGTGGTTCCGGGAGCGAGCGAGCACCTCGCCGCGGCTGTTCGTCATGGGCGATGACGGCGAGAAGTTCGGCGCCTGGCCGGAGACCTACGAATACTGCTGGGGCGCGGCGGGCGGCTGGGTCGAGGGCTTCTTCACGGCGCTCGATGAGAACAGCAACTGGCTTCGCACGACACAGCTGCGGGAGTGGTTGGAATCCCAGCCTCGCAAAGGCCCGGTCTACCTGCCGACGGGCTCGTACCAGGAGATGGAAGAGTGGTCGCTCCCTCCGGAAGCGCAGGAGCGGCGGAAGCAATACCGGGAGGCAGCGGGCGAGGCGGGCCTGCCCGAGATGTCGCTCCGGCCGGGGTTCTGGCGGAACTACCTCGTGCGCTACCCGGAGGTGGCAGCGATGCGGCACCGCATCTTCCGCACGCGCCGTCTGCTCGACCGTGTTGACCAGCAACTCCCCGGGTACGCCGCCGCCCAGGACCTCCTGTGGCAGGGCGAGTGCAATTGTCCTTACTGGCACGGCATCTTCGGTGGCGTGTACCTCCACCCACTGCGGGTGAGGACGACGGCACTGCTCTCGGCCGCGGAGAGCCGGGCCGAGGAACTTGCGGGAGAGACCGGCAGCCGAACTGAGGACACCGACATGGATCTCGCGCCAGAGATCCTCCTCAGAAACCCCTATCAGCGCCTGATCATCGACCCCGTGGAAGGCGGCGCGCTTGTGGAATGGGACTCGATCGACCCGCCGTGGCCGCTGCTTGGCGTGCTGGCGCGGCGACCAGAGGCCTACCACAGAGACCTCGGCCAGGCAGGCAGCGAGAGCATCTCGCCGCACGCTGAGGGCGAACTCGTGACTGCAGGCCACGACCTTGTGTTCGACGCCGGGAGGCGTGCCGGACTCCAGGAGCGTTGGCTGAAGCGCGGCGCGAGCGCGCGGGCGTGGCGACGACGATCGGCGGAGCTCGACCTGCCCCTTTCGCGAGAGTGGGACTGCAGTCGGGAAAAGAGCGACTCCGCGGTGTGCCGGGACACTCGCGGGCCGTTCGGAGTGAAGCGGCGAGTACGCCTCAGGGGCAAATCGCTGGAGATCGGCTACGAAGTCGACAACGTGGGAAAACGAACCGCCGCAGGGACGCTCGTCAGCGAGTGGAACCTGACGCTCCCGGACGAGTGGGGAGGGCCTGGCAGGGAAATGGTGGACGCGGGGCACCGGGATCTGACGGTCTCGGCGGGGGGGTGCCTCGACCTTCGGGCGCGGTGGGAGGGCTTCGCGGAGGTGTGGACGATGCCGGTAGAGACCGTCTCTTCGTCGGAACGGGGACTGGAGTTGACCTACCAGGGACTGTGCCTGGGGTTCGCCGCCCGGCTAAGCCTTCGTGCCGGGGAGCGCGTCAAGCTGAAGCTGCTCCTGGAAGTCCGGAGCTCCTAAGCAGCGCCGGCTCTCTTCCGATCCCTCGCCGCCCGACCAGCCTCCAGCTCGGAATTGGCGGCTGACAGGAGTTCGACCATTGAAGACATCGACTTGAACCACTCGGACGTGCCGGTGAGCACTGAGAGCCGGATCTCGCCGTTCCCGGTATCGAAGCAGGCATCGCCGAGGACTCCACGGACGCGGTCGACGAAGGCGTCCGCGCCGGTTTCGCCTGTGCCCGCGAGGAGCACTGCGAAGGTGTGGTTATCGAGCCTGCAGGTTACGTCGTCGGCGCGGGCTGCTTCCAGGAGGGTCCGGACAATGCCGAAGGAGACCCATCGGTCCAGCACGCGGTCGGGATGGGCGGAATCCGTGACCTCGACTATGGCAACGGAGAACGATTCGCCCCAACGCCGGAAGCGGGCAAGGGCGCGTGTGAAGCCAGCCTCAAGATGCTTGAGTGTGCCGACGCCAGTATCGGACTCCTCGAAGGGCACGCGGCCCCGCAGCTGCGCAATTTCGGCGCGGAGCAATGCCTCGCGCTCCTCCATCAGGTCGTGCTTGAAGACCGCATCGTCGCGTTTGATGTAAGCCCGGCGGACCAGGAGTCCCTGGACAAGACAGACCGCGGTAATCGTGCCCAGAGTCGGCCAGGGGCCGGCGAACAGGAGGGTGAGCACAACGACGACCACGGCGAGACCAAAGATCTCACCGGGGAACCTGTCGAATGGATTCAGGACTCGACCCACTGTTGCTCACGCCTGACGACGGTTGTCACGTTCAAATTCGACAGCGGAACCGCGGCGCAACATGGCAGGGGCGGCGGTCAGCCGACTTTCTTCACGTTCGCTTCGAAGCCGGCACGTTCCCTGCCGTACTCCACCCGGAAGAGGGCCATGTCGGAATCGGCGACTGCGAGCAAGTCCACGAGCGAGCGCATGCCTTCGGTCCACTCGGCGACCCCGCCGACCACGGTCAGGTACGAGTCCGCTCCATCAGGTTCGCGCTGAGGCTCAGCGCTTACGCGGATACGAAGCCGGTCGACGAACGCCCTGGCGCCATCGGTGCCGGTCCCGGCGAGGAGCACTGCGAAGGTGTGGTTATCGAGCCGGCAGACGATGTCCTCTGTCCTGGCGACATCCAGCAGCGCGTTGGCGGTGCTGGATGCGCCCGCGGGGGAGAGGAGCTTTTCCGGGCGGAAGGCGTCGGTGAACTCGAGGACCGCCAGGGAGAACGCTTCGCCCCAACGGCGGTTGCGGGCCACCTGCTTGGTCCACGAAACCTCGAGCTGCTTCCGCGTGCCTACTCCGGTCTCAGAGTCTTCGTAAGGCAGGCGACTGCGGATCTTGTTCAGTTCGGCGCGGAGGACGGCATCACGCTCCTGGACCTGGGCGAGCTCGGTTGCGGCGGCTTCCTTGCCGGCGTATGCGCGGCCGACCAGGTACGCCTGGCCGGCTGCAAGCACCATACAGAGGCCGAGGGCAGCCCACGGACTGACAAAGATCGCGGCGACGACCACGAGTCCGATACCCACTGCGAACATCTCGCCGGGGAACCTATCGACAAGACGGGAGACACGAGACACGGCGGACCTCCAGGGTTCGACACTTCTAGAATCGGCACAAGGGTGAGGGTTCGTTACGGGTGCGTGGAAATTGCAAGGTGAGGCGGCGGGAGCGGAGCCCGTAGAATGGGTCGGCGTCAAGAATCTGGGCGTACACCGCCCGGGAGGTATCCAGATGACATCCAAGGCAGAGACAGGACTCCCCACGACCGAGGTCTATGAGCCCCCGGCGCGCGTGCGCGAAGGGGCGCTGGTGGCAAGCCGGGCCGAGTACGACGAGTTGTACCGGCAGAGCATCGAGGATCGCGACGCGTTCTGGGGGAAATTGGCGAGCGACTCGCTGGAGTGGGCGAAGCCTTTTGACACCGTGTGCGAAGAAGACCTCGTGGCAGGGAAGATCGGGTGGTTCCTCGGGGGAAGGCTGAACGTGACAACGAGCTGCCTGGACCGGCACCTGGCGACGCGCGGCGACAAGGTGGCACTGCTGCTCGAAGGCGACGAGCCCGGGACGAACCGCAGCATGACCTACCGACAGGTGTACGAGGAGGTCTGCCGGCTGGCGAACGAACTTCGCGCCCGAGGGATCGGGAAGGGCGACCGGGTAGCCATCTACATGGGGATGGTCCCGGAGCTGGCGGTGGCGATGCTGGCCTGTGCGCGGATCGGCGCGATCCACTCGGTGATCTTCGGTGGGTTCAGCCCGCGTTCGATCCGGGACCGCGTGGAGGACTCGACCTGCAAGGCGATCATCACGCAGGACGAGGGGCGGCGGGGGGGTCGGCCAGTGGCGCTGAAGCAGAACGTGGACGAGGCGCTAAAGGAAGTCGATTGTGTCGAATTCGTGCTCGTCTACCAGCACACCGGTGCGGCCGTGCACATGGAGCCGGGACGGGACTTCTGGTGGCACGAGGCTGTGCCCACCCAGGCTGCTGAGTGCGAGCCGGAAATCATGGACTCTGAGGACCCGCTCTTCATCCTCTACACCTCCGGGTCGACCGGGAAGCCGAAGGGCGTGCTCCACACCCAGGCTGGCTATTTGCTTTACACGATGGTGACGCACAAGTACGTGTTCGATATGCGCGAGGAGGACATCTTCTGCTGCGCTGCTGATGTGGGGTGGATCACGGGGCACAGCTACATCGTTTACGGGCCGCTGGCGAACGGGAGCACGTCGGTGATGTTCGAATCGATCCCGACCTACCCGGATGCGGGGCGGTACTGGGAAATGGTCGACCGGCTGGGGATCACCGTGTTTTACACCGCGCCGACCGCCATTCGCGCCATCGCTCGGGAGGGCACGGATTATGTGAAGCGACACAGTCGCCAGAGCCTGCGCGTCCTGGGCACCGTGGGCGAACCGATCAACCCGGAGGCGTGGCGCTGGTACTACAACACGGTCGGAGAGGGGCGTTGCTCGGTGGTCGACACGTACTGGCAGACGGAGACCGGCGGCCACATGATCACCGGCCTGGCCGGCGCAACCCCCATGAAGCCGGGCTCCGGCTCGCTTCCGTTCTTTGGCGTCCAGCCGTGCCTGGTGGACGAAGAGGGGCGGGAGATCGAGGGCAACGAGGTCTCGGGCCGGCTGTGTGTCAAGGCTTCCTGGCCGGGAATGATGCGCATCGTCTACGGCGACCACCAGCGCTTCATCGACACTTACCTGCGGACCTACCCC
>CAYPAZ010000043.1:9430-12080 GCA_964408835.1 uncultured Anaerolineaceae bacterium | reverse complement strand
CCAGTTCGACTTCTCCGTATCGGTGAAGATGATCCTTGCGTCCGCATAGCGGGTGTCGGTGTCGCTCCACACGTAGTAGTCGCGTACCGGGGAGCCCGGGTCTCGCCGCGCCTCCTGGAACCACTCGTGCTGGTCCGATGTGTGGTTCAGCACCAGCTCGGTGATGACCCGCAGGCCCCGGGAGTGGGCCTCTTCCAGGAATGTGCGGAAGTCGTCGATCGTCCCGAAGTCGGGATGAAGGTTCCTGAAGTCGGCGATGTCGTAGCCGCCGTCCTTGAGTGGTGACGCGTAGAAGGGCAGCAGCCAGATCGTGTTCACGCCGAGCGTTGAGATGTAGTCCAGCTTGCTCGTCAGCCCCGGGATATCGCCGTTGCCATCGCCGTCGGCGTCGAAGAATGAGCGGACGCCCACCTCGTAGATGACGGCGTCCTTGTACCAGTCGCTAGCAGCGGCAGGGAATGTCACGCCGGTTCTACCCGGAACAGGTGGGCGGGATCCCGCGCGGGGTCAAGCCGGACATAGTTCACAAGCCCGGTCCACTCGTACTGCTGAGCGGTGACCAGGTCGCGGACCACGTAGGTCTGGCCGGGAACTATCCCGAGAGCTTCGCTGTCCAGGTACACCAGCCCCTCCTGCACTCGGTGCGGGTCAAGTGTGACCACCGCCAGGATCCGGTTCGCGCGGTCCGCCGTGCACTTGCTGTAGGAGATGATGCTGGGGTTGTCGGAGTTGTGGAAGTCCAGGTTAGTGAATCCGCGCAGCGCCGGATTGTCGCTTCGGATAGCATTCACGCGCGCCAGGTAACCTGCAAGGCTCCGCTCGTCGTCCCAGTCGCGCCACCTCAGTTCATACTTCTCTGAATTGAGGTACTCCTCGCTGCCGTGGTGCAAGGGCTCCGCCTCGCAGAGTTCGAACCCGCTGTAGATCCCGTAGGCCGGCGAGAGCGTCGCAGCCAACACCGCTCGAATCTTGAATGCCGGCGGCCCCCCGGTCTGAATGTACTCGTGCAGGATGTCAGGCGTATTGGCGAAGAAATTCGGCCGCAGAAAGTCCGCCCGCTCCGTCCTGGTGAGCTCCGTCAGGTAGGTTTCCAACTCCTCCCGCGTGTTTCGCCACGTGAAGTAGCCGTACGACTGGCTGAACCCGAGCTTGGCAAGCAGTTCCAGCTTCTTCGGCCGCGTGAACGCCTCGGACAGGAACACCACGTCCGGGTGCTCCCGCTTGACCTCGCCGATGAGCCACTCCCAGAACGCCATTGGCTTGGTGTGAGGGTTGTCGACGCGGAAAACCTCGACGCCCTGGTCCACCCAATGCAGCACCACGCGCCGCAGTTCGTTCCAGAGCCCCTTCCAGTCCTCGCACCACATGTCCAGCGCGACGATGTCTTCGTACTTCTTGGGCGGGTTCTCAGCGTACTTCACGGTCCCGTCAGGCCGCCGTTTGAACCACTCGGGATGCTCGCGCACGTAGGGGTGGTCCGGTGAGCACTGGATGGCGAAGTCGAGCGCGACTTCCATGCCCAGGCCCCGCGCTTCGCCTACGAACCAGCGGAAGTCCTCGAGCGTCCCGAGCGCCGGCTCAACGGCGTCGTGGCCCCCGGCCTCGCTGCCGATGGCCCACGGGCTCCCTACGTCGCCCCGGGCGGCCTTGAGCGCGTTGTTCTTGCCCTTCCGGTTCGTGTGCCCGATCGGGTGAATCGGGGGGAGGTAGAGCACGTCGAAGCCCATCTCGCGGATGCGCGGCAGGTGCGTGGCAGCGGTGCGAAACGTCCCGTGTTTGTTGGGTCCCGAGCCGTAGGAGCGGGGAAACATCTCGTACCAGGCGCCGAACCGCGCTCGCTCGCGGTCAACGGTGAGCGGCAGCGCCGCCGAGGTCGTCCGATCCGGGGGGGTCTCCAAGTCCCTCATTGCCGAGATGACTCGTGGCTCAGAGGCCGCCGCCACCTGGGCCTCGGGGGCGCCAGCCGCCTTAAGCGCGGTCACAGCTTCCTGGGCTACGGCCCGGGCGGCCTTCGAGCCCTTTCCGCTGCTGGCAGCCTCGAGCAGGGCCAGCCCCTCGAGCACCTCCGATGACACCTCCCGGCCCGCTTCGACCTTTCGCGTCAGCTCCTCGACCCAGCTGCCGTAGGTATCGGTCCAGGCCGCTACCCTGTAGCTGTACGCGCCCGGCTCAACGGCGAGCTGAACTTCCGCCGACCACTCGTCATCGTCAAAGGAGTAGGTCATCGGGTACTTCGCGACCACCTTGTCCCCGCGAAGCAGCTCCACCTCCGCACGCAGCTGATCCTGTCCCTCTTTGATGATGTCTGCGGTGACGCGGAGCAGGTCGCCGGCGATGCGCTTCACCGCATATCGTCCGCCGTTCACGCTGGGTCGCACGTCGGCTATGGCCACGCGCTCGGGCCCGGGTCCAGTTCTTGCCATCCCGCTGGACTCCTTCCCGGCTCGATGCGCCGCAGGTTCGTCTCTACAAGATACCGCAAGCCGGGGAAATCGGGCCTCTGGCTCGTGCCGTCGCTCGCGCTCGGGTGTCTCGCGTCCTACCATCGCGATGCTGCGGCAGCGCCCCAATGGCCGGGCATGGAGGCGTTCGAATGGACCGCTTGCGGTTTGCACTTGCTCTCGCCCTGATCTTCGCGCTGGCGGCCCTC
>CAYPAZ010000043.1:0-9420 GCA_964408835.1 uncultured Anaerolineaceae bacterium | reverse complement strand
CATGCGGAGGCGACGACGACGACGGCGACCCGCCCGGGGCGCCGACCGCCCCGGGTTCAGCATCCCAACCGACGAGCTCCGGCGATGACGGCCCGCCGGGGTCAGATTCGCGGCTCGGCTCGTGTGATGTCGAAGTCACCGGCGACATCGAGGTCAGCTTCAGCGGACCGGGGGGAGCCTCGGCGTTCGGCACCGACTACTGGATGAGCGAGTCAGAGCTGCGCGGGGCCCTCGAGTTCCTCGTGGGTATCGGCGAGGAGCTGACCGACGAGGAGAAGGAGGCGGAAATAGACCGCATCCTCTCCAGCGGCGAAGTCGTGCTCTTCCTGTTCCTCATGAACTGCGACGACCCGGCCGGAGAGAACTACATCGGCCTGTTCCCGGGCGGCGAGGCCACCTACGACGATGTCCCGTTCGCGCCCGCCTCGTACACCATCGCGGCTGGCGGCGTGCTGGGCGGGAATCCCGGCCCCCGCGAGTTCTCCGCGCTCATCACCCTCGATGACCCCGATGGTGGCGAATCGCTGCACTTTGGAGTCCTCGAACCCGGCATAATCGACATAACCCTTTGGGACGAGAGTCACATCGCGGGCACGTTCTCGTTCAAGGCTCGCGAGGGCCTCGCAACGGGCACGCCCCGGGAGGTCGAAATCTCAGGCGAATTCGACCTGCGCAAGCCGTAGGTGGGTCAGTCCCAGACCGCGACCGGGTTCAGGTCCACGTCGCGGTCGTAAGTGTCGATCCCTTCGAGGCGCTTGAGCGCAGTCACCACCACATACGTGACAGGTGTCGCAAGCGCCTCGAACCCGACCTTGAACACCCACGTCTTGAACATGAGCGTCCCGAGGTCGGGGATTCCGGTGCCGGTGAACGCAATCGTGATGAACAGGACTGTGTCCAGCCCCTGGCCGATGAGCGTGGAGCCAATGGTCCGCGACCACAGCCACCGCCCCTCCGTCCACACCTTCATCCGCGAAAGCACGATCGAGTTCGCGAACTCGCCCGCAAGGAACGCCACGAAGCTTGCCGCCACGATCCGCCACGTCTGCCCCAGGATGGCGTCGTACGACTCCTGGTCCTCCCAGAACGGCGCCGCCGGCAAGCCGCCGGCCGCCACGATAACCCCCACCGCCAGCGCGTTCGCCAGGAACGCCGACCAGATGATCCGCCGCGCCTGCCGGTAGCCGTACACCTCGGTCAGGATGTCCCCGAGGATGTAGCTCACCGGGAACACGATGTTCCCGGAATCCAGGTAGTGCCCGCCGAAGTCGCTGATCTTGACCGCCACGATGTTCGAGACGATCAGCGTCCCCGTGAACAGCGATGCAATGAGCACCAGGAACCGCGGCTGGAGCGCCCGGGCCTCTTCCTTCCCTGTCACGCGCGGAGCGTAGTCCGGCCCGGGCTCTCGTGGTAGCTACTGCTCGTTCGCGGCGGCAGTCCAGATTGCCTCCACGGTGGGCCGCATCTCTTCCACCCGCCGCTGGAATTCCTCGCGGTAGCTCTCGTCCACTGCCTTCAGCTCCTCCGACACACCCAGGATCCCGGCGTACTCATGCTGGTGCCTGCCCAGCCAGAACCGGACCGGGTCCGGGGTGCTCGTCGGGTCGAGCATGACGATCGGCTGATCCTCGCCCGGAAACAACCAGACGTAGAGCCACTCGATGGGGGAGTCACCGCGGAAGAACTCCTCCGGGAACGTCCTCGCTTCCTCCAGGTGGAACGCGAGCAAGTAGCTCCCGTCCGGCTCCAGGCCGACGAGGTCGAGTCGCAGGAGGTTCTCCGTAAGCAGGATGTCCAAAAGGGCGTCAAACTCCCGCTCGGACGAGAGCGTGGCCATGTGGGAGGCGGTGCGGATCGCCCTGACGAGGGTCCCATCCGCCAGCCCCTCTCGTGAGCACGATGGAAACAGCCCCCCTCCTCTGAGTCCCTCGAAGTCGGAGCACGAATGCGTGTCCCACGCGACTAACGCGGCAATCTCGTCAGCGGAACCGTCGAGGATCGCCTGCGTCGCGTCGCGGATCCCCGGGGGCAAGTTTGCTGCCGCCTCCTCCGCAGTAGGGAAGCTGGTCTCCCCGAGCGGCGGGGCCGTCGGTATGGACGGCGGCTGGCCCTGCTGCACGGGTATGGGGGTCTTGGGGAGTTCGGTCTCCGGGCCGTCGCCCGCCCGGGATACCAGCAGCCCACCCAGCAACACAGCGCTGGCGAATAGCGCGATCCCAACCAGGAGATATCGGCCCGAGCCTTGGAACATGCTCGCCCTTCCCTGGTCAGCTTAGGGAGGGCGCTTTTTTTTCAATAGAACAAATGTGCTAAACTCTCTCCATGCAACCCGGCGCTTCGAACCCGGCCCGGTATCCGAAACCCGCGGACGACCACCGTCCCCTCTCTTCCCGCGTCGAACGCTTCGCCCTCCCCAACGCAGCACCAAATCCAAAATCCAAAATCCAGAATCCAAAATTCACCGAGCTTCACGCCCACTCCTGCTGGTCACTCCGCGAAGGGGCAAGCAGCCCCGATGAGTTGGTCCAGCGCGCCCTTGAACTCGGCTATACCCATCTCGCCCTCACCGACCACGACAACCTCTACGGCGCCATGGAGTTCGCCAAAGCCGCCCGCGAGCGCGGCCTCGTCCCCATCACCGGCTGCGAGGTAACCCTCACCGATGACTCCCACCTCACCCTCCTCTGCGAAACCCCCGAAGGCTATCGCAACCTCTGCCGCCTCCTCTCCCGCGCCTACCACGTCCACGGCAAAGACACCCCCCGGGTCGAGAAAGAGTGGCTCTTCGAACTCCGCGAAGGCCTCATCCTCCTCACCGGCTGCCGCCAGGGGGCACTTGCCCGCCTCGTCGACCACGCCCTCGCCACCGATGTCGCGGAACTTCAGCCCGCCATCGCACTCGCCACTGAGTACCGCGACCGCTTCGGTCCCGGCCAGGTCTTCGTCGAACTCCAGCACCACGATGTCTTCGGCGATACTCCACGAGTCGCAGCCCTCGCCGAAGTCGCCCGCCAGGCCGGCCTCCCCGTCGTCGCCACCAACAACGCCCACTACCACGTCCGCGAACGGCACCGCCTCAACGATGCCCTCGTCGCCATCCGCCACCGCCTCACCCTTGATTCCTCCCACCGCGAGCGCCGCCCCAACTCCGAATTCTTCCTCAAGCCCGCCGAAGAGATGGTCCGCCGCTTCGCCGCCTACCCCGAGGCCATCGCCAACACCACCGTCATCGCTGGCCGCTGCACGTTCGACATCACCACCGACATCCCCTACCGCCTCCCTGACTACCCCGCCCCCGAAGGCGCCACCCTCGATAGCTTCCTCCGCGGTATCTGCGAACGCGCCTTCCGCCGCAAGTACACCTCCGCCTCCCTCCAACCTGCCATCACCCGCGGCGCCGGGGGGGGGGAGGCGGCGGGGAATCCAAAATCCCCAATCCAGAATCCAAAATCGATCGAACCCCTCGCCCGCGAACGCCTCGAACGCGAACTCTCTCTCATCGAAAAACACGGGCTCGCCGGGTTCTTCCTCGTCTACTGGGACATCCTCCAGCTCGTCGGCGAGATCGCTCAAGAACTCCGCGGCCGCGACCCCAACCTCGCCTCCGATGAGCGCCCCGTCGGCCGCGGCCGGGGCTCCTCCGTCAGCTCCATCGTCTGCTACCTCATCGGCCTCTCCCACATCGACCCCGTCATCAATGACCTCTACCTCGAGCGCTTTCTCAATGACGAACTCCACTCCCTGCCCGATATCGACCTCGACTTCCCCCGCGATATCCGCGATGAACTCCTCCAGCGCATCTACGACCGTTACGGCCCGGAACATGCCGCACTCGTCGCCGCCTTTCCTACCTATCGCTTCAAAAACGCCGTCATCGACCTTGGCAAAGTCCTCGGCCTGCCCGCGCCTGTCCTCGCCAAGCTGAACAAACTTGGCGGCTCCTTCGCCAGCGCTCGCCAGGTCGGCGAAGAAATGGAGCGCGTCCCCGAACTCCGCCACCTCGTCGATGCCCCCATTTGGCGAGACCTCGTGGAACTCGCAGGGCAAATCTCCGGCTTCCCGCGCCATATCGGCCAGCACGTTGGCGGCGTCGTCGTCTCCGCCGAGCCCATCTCATCCGTCGTCCCGGTCGAGCCCGCGCGCATGCCCGGCCGCTTCGTCTGCCAGTGGGACAAGGACTCCATCGATGATGCCCGCTTCGTGAAGATCGATTTCCTTGCCCTCGGCATGCTCTCTGCCGTCGATGAGTGCCTCGACATCATCGAAGAGACCCGTGGCATCCGCGTCGACCTCGGCCGCGTCCCCCACGACAGCCCCGAGATCTACGCCTCTATCCAGGACGGCGACACGATGGGCGTCTTCCAGATCGAATCACGCGCCCAGATCCAGACTCTCCCCCGCACCCTCCCCACCAACATCGATGACCTCGCCGTCCAGGTCGCCATCATCCGCCCTGGGCCGATCGTCGCCGGCGCTTTCCGGCCCTACATGCAGTACCGCGAAAGGCTCGCCCGCGGCGAGCCCATCGATGTCGATTACGGCCATCCCGAACTCAAACCCCTCCTCGAGCCCTTCATGGCCGAAACCCTCGGCCATGTCCTCTACCAGGACCAGGTGCTCCAGATCTCCGGCGCCGTCGCGGGCTTCACACCCGGCCAGGCTGACCGCCTCCGCCGCGCCATGAGCCGGAAGCGCTCCACCGAAGCGATGCTCGCCCTCTCCGAGGAATTCTTCGCCGGCGCCGAGCGTAACGGCGTTGCCCGCGCCGCCGCCGAAATCGCCTTCGAGAAGATGTCCGCCTTCGCCGCCTTCGGGTTCCCAAAGAGCCATGCGGTGGCGTTCGCGCTGCTCGCCTACGAGTCCGCATGGCTGCGCTATCACTACCCCGCCGCTTACTACGCCTCCCTCCTCAATGCCCAGCCCATGGGCTTCTATTCGGTCGAAGTCCTCTCCGGCGATGCCGAGCGCCACGGCGTCCCCTTCCTCCCGCCCGATATCAATCGCTCCCGTCCCACCGCCTGGCCGGAAAGCCAAGGCGTCCGGCTTGGGCTTCAGCAGGTCAAGGGGCTTGGCGGCGATTGGCAGTGGCGCCGCAACTCCCCGGACTCGACCCACAGCGTCCCCGCTACCATCGTTTCCGAACGCGAATCCTCAGGCCCCTACAACTCCCTCTACGACCTCCTCACCCGCGCCCGGCTCGAAGTTCGCCACGCCGATGCCCTCGTCCGTTCCGGCGCCCTCGATGACTTCGGCCTCCCCCGCCGCGAACTGCTCTGGCAACTCGGCCTCCTCACAGAGTCCAAAGCTGCAAGGCATGGGCCGGGGCAATCCACAATCCACAATCCACAATCCAAAATCCACTTCCAGCCTTCCTTGCCGCTCCCCACAGACCAGGACATGGCCGATCTCCCCCAACTCGTCCGCTGGGATCAGCTTGCCTGGGATTACGCCGCCACTGGCACCTCCCCGGTCCACCCGATGGCCCTCGTCCGTCCCTTGCTCAACGAAGGCATTGTCACCAGCCTCCACGTCGGGGGCTCCGGGAATCCCAACCGTCTCCCCGAGGGCAAGACAGTCGAGATCGCCGGCATGGTCGTCACCCGCCAGCGCCCCTCGACCGCGAAAGGCGTCGTCTTCCTGCTGCTCGAAGACGAATTCGGGTTAGCCAACGTCGTCGTCCACGCCGACCTCTACGACCGCCAGCGCGAGCTCGTCCGCGCCGAACCCTTCGTCATCGTCCGCGGCCGGGTCGATAACAACAGCAACGGCTTCCCCAACATCATCGCGAAGCACTTCCGCCGCTGCCCCCTCCCCGGCCGCATCGAAGCCCCCGAAGCCCACAACTTCGGCTAGCTCAGTTGCCTGTGCTCGCTGCTTCCGTCATTCGCGCTGCGACGGTGGGTGCAAAGGCCTCGACCGCCTCCTCGAACTGTCGAGCCATTTCGGCCTCGAACTCAAGAAACGCGTCGGAGATCGCCAGCACGGTGGGTGGCTCGAAGCTCAAATTCAGGAGCCGCAACGGAGTCTGGTCGGCGGGCGACAACACAACGCTGATCACGGGCCGGGAACCTGAGGCCCTGACGGTGACAACGATCCAGCCCTGAGGGTCTTCCCCGTGGCGAAGTTCCTCAGGGAGCGCTCGGCCCTCGGCAAGCGAGTAGACGAGCAGATAGTTGCCATCCCACCCAATCGCGATGAGCTCAAGGCTCGTGCTGTTTCCGTCCCGCAGCAGCACATCCAGCGCCGACCTCAACCACCGCTCGGACATGAGCCAAAGGACGCCGTCGTGACTCTCCACCACCGGCACCTCGCTACCCGGAGGCACGCCCTCGGCGGAACACAACGGCACTGCACCCCCATGCCCGCCGTTGGTCTGCCCCTCGCTGCATAGATAGGGCCGCCAGTCGATCACCCCAACCACCCGGTCCACATCCCCGCTCCCGAACGCCTCGACCACGCTACCGACCGCCGAGTCGCGAAGCATCTCAGCTAAAGTCGCGATGTCAGTGAGGGGCAGCTGCGTGGGGTCCGGTATGGGGCTGGCGACAGCCGTCGCCGTCGAGTGGCTCTCTGCGTCAGCACCGTCCGGATCTATACCCGCGTCTCCTTGCCGGGCCATGACGGCGAAAGCCAACGCCCCCACTCCCGCCGCCACCACCATCATCGCCGCAATGGCCGCGCCACGACCCGTGGCGAGCACGGCCAGTGCTCCCATCAACCGTCTGGTCGGAGTTGGACGGTGATCCTGCCAGTACGCTGCGGCCTCTTCCCGCGAGCTCGCCCCTAGCTTGTTCAGGATCTCCGAAACGTGGAACTTCACCCCGTCAACGGTGATCCCCAGCACCGCCGCAATCTCCCCGTTGGTCTTGCCCTGGGCGATCAGGTCGAGGACTTCCGTCTGCCGGGGTGTCCAGGTGATGCGGCCCGGATCCATGTGGGCACGCTAGCACAGCCGAGCGAGCGCCAACCTACTCTATGCCGAGTATCTCAGTTCGTGGTGTCCTACCGCACCCCGGCCAGCGAACGCTCGCCCGACTTCAGCCGCTGCGTCCATGTAGCCAGGTTCTCCAGCAACTCCCGGATCAGCTTCCGTGAAGTCTCGTCCGTCAGCACCCCTGCGCTGTCGAACCTCTCTTCGGCCGACGCGATCAGCACCTCGGGGGCGTTCACCGGGTACATGTCCAGGTACACCATCGACTGCCGCAGGTGGTTCTGCGCACGCACCCCCCCGAGCAAGCTCACCGAGGCGCTCATGATCGCCGCCGGCTTCCCCTCCCAGGCACTGTCACCGAACGGCCGCGAACCCCAGTCCATCGCGTTCTTCAGCACTCCGGGGATCGAGAAGTTGTACTCAGGCGTCGCGAACACGACCGCGTCCGCCGCGCGGATCTGTTCCTTCAGGTCAGCCACCACCTCCGGTGGATCGTCCTCAAGGTCCTGGTTGAACGGCGGTATCTCGCCCAGCCTGGCGAAGATCTCGATCTCCATTCCTTCTGGCGCGAGCTCTCGGGCGGCCCGCAGCGTTGCGCGGTTGTATGAGCCTCGCCGCAGGCTCCCGGCGATGGCCAGGACGTGGATTGTGTCGCTCACTGTGTCACCTCCGTGACTCTGGCCGGGCGTTCACAGGGGCGCGGGTCGTCCGTTGCCGGCTGCCGGATCCCCCCGGTATCACTCGGCCGTTGCTGGCTCGCCGAGGCGGTGTTCATCGAGCTCCGGCCGCGTGAACATGACCCTGACACCGCCCAGCGGGAGGTCGGCGGAAACAATCTCGCACGCAAGCCAGTAGTCGCGCGCCATCGGCGCATCCACTTTGAAGAAGGCTCCGCGGACTTCCTTCACGGTGCCAAGCTCTTCGCCGTCACTTGTGAGGACCATCGTCCCTGGCTGAAGGTTGGTGTGCATGGCTGATCGCTCCTTTACTGGTGGCCCGCCTGCATCTGGCGGCGCTTCTCCTCTTGCTCACCGGGGTGCCTGAACACGTCGGTTTGCTCCTCCAGGATCGGGGAGCCCGCGACCGCCTCCGGCTTCTCGAGCTTGAAGCCTTCGAGCTGTGCGCCATCGAAGTTCAGCCACACGCAGTCGCCATCTGTGCTCGCCACAACCTGCTTGCTCAGCCAGTAGTCATGGCCCCCGGAGACGTCGAGCCGGAAGTGCTCATCCGTGACCTCGGCGACATGCCCGAGCTCTTCACCATCGCGGGCCACCACGCGGTTCCCGCTCGCCAGGATGACGTCTGTTGGATTGCTCTCTTGCTTGTTCATGGACCCATGCTCCCTTCGCGATGCTCCCGCCCGAATAAACGCGGGCGCTCGCGGGGCTTGCGCTTCCATACCAGGCACCCGTCAGTCGGCCAGAGGTGCCCCGAGCCAGCTGCGGCGCTTTGCCGTCCGCGTCATTGCCCGGTCCTGAAACGATGGAGAGACCGGCTCCGGTGAGATCACAAACTCCCGGCGGGCACGGCATTCGCGGCACTCTGCCTTCACCGTGGGGCTTCCCGTAGGTGATTCAACGATCCAGTGGTGCACACATACCGCGGTAACCATAGCCTGACCTCCGTCGCGCCTGTGCCGGCCCCCCTGGACAGTGCGCTTGTGGATTCTGGCTCCGCGGGCCTTCCGGCAACCTCATTGGTAGCCGGTGGGCGCTTGCAGACCTGTTGCAGTGGTCCAGCAGCTAACCTCTCCGTGCTCCTCTATACTCCCTTCGCGCATCCCGCCCGGCGCGAGACCCCGCTCGAGGAGCAGCCCATGAAAGTCACCGTCAACACCGACCTTTGCGAAGGTCACGGAAAGTGCGAGATGACCGCACCCGAGGTGTTCGAACTCCGGGACGACGATGTCTCCTACGTCCTTGTGGACGATGTCCCCGACGAACTCAAACCGAAGGTGGATCGTGCCATTCGGCTCTGCCCGCGCCAGGCGATCGCATGGGTGGAAGCCTGACTGTATGACCATTCACTTTTCCGCTACGCTACTTACCGAGCGGTAAGCTCACCTGATTCTCCAACGCCAGGAGGGAGGCGAACCCCATGACTGCTCAGCCGGCGCTGACCCGCGAAGAGATTGACCTCAACGACGAGCTCCTGTTCGAACAGGGGATGTCCCACGAAGCCTTCGCCATCCTGCGGCGGGAGGACCCCATCAGCTGGACCCCGCCCAACGAGTTCATCAAGGGCCACTGGAACCTGGTGAAGTACGAAGACGTGCTCCATGTCTCGCGTCACCCTGAGCTCTTCAGCTCCGAGCGCGGCATCGTCCAGTTCGAGCCCATCGATGAGACGGAAGCCATGCTGGCCTCCCAGGGCAACGGCAAGATGCTCATCACCATGGACCCGCCCCGCCATGTGAAGCTGCGCCGCCTCGTCAACAAGGGCTTCACCCCCCGTGCAGTCCGGGCCATGGAGCCCCACATTCGCGA
>CAYPAZ010000042.1:6527-12187 GCA_964408835.1 uncultured Anaerolineaceae bacterium | reverse complement strand
ATCGTGCTCATCCGGCGAGCGCCGCCGTGGCGCGAGTTCCTGCCGGGGGGTCAGCCATCGCTGGACACGCAGCAGCGGACGCGCTTCGAAACGGAGATAGCGGAGCAGTATGGGCTTGGGATCTTCTTCGCGATCGACCCGACGGACCCGGCCGTTGAGCGGTCCCGCGTCATCAATTTGCCTTCCTCTGTGGACGCGGACCGGGGCTTCCTGGATGCGCGGTTAAGAGACGCGTTCGTTGCCTACACGACGTACGTCGCGCTGAACTACCAGCCGGACTACCTGGCGATCGGGGTGGAAGTGAACATGATGTACACGCGGAACCGGGCGCAGTTCGACGCCTTCGTGAGCCTGTACGCCGAGGCGTACACGGCGGCACGGGCCGCCAGCCCGGGCACGATTATCTTCCCGACGTTCCAGTATGAAGACTTGCAGGGCGTTTACGGCCAGGTCCATCCGCCGCTGTGGGAAATCCTGGATGAGTTTAGCGGGATGATGGATGCGCTCGCGTTGAGCACATACCCGTATCTGGCGTTCGAAACAGCCGGCGAGATCCCGGAGGACTACTACAGCCAGGCCACGGAGATCTGGGACGGGGACATCATCATTGCGGAGGCGGGGTACACATCGGAGCCGGTAGAGGGGCGGGCGGTCATCGGCACACAGGAGGACCAGGCGGCGTTTGCACGCAGGCTCCTGGAGGAAGCGGAGCAGGGGCTGTACTCGCTCGTGACCTGGTACGCCGCGTTCGACCCGGAGTTCGCCGGCGGACTGACGGGGCAGTTCAGCCACATCGGACTGAAGCTGACGGACGGCGCGCCGAAGCTGGCATGGGACCTGTGGGAAGAGGCTTCACGACGCCCCCTGGACCGGTGAGGGCCGGAAAGTGTGGGCGCGCCCCCGGCGCTAACGGTTGGGCCGAGGTATCATCCGGCGGATGAGCGAGGCTGCGGGAACCATTCAGACCGCAGAAACGGAGGAAGAGCAAGGGGGAACCCGGAACCCGTTCGCTTCAGCCGATTATCGGAAGTGGTGGGCGGCCTCGGTCCTGGTCGGGCTTGGGCTTGGGATCCAGCTGGTCTCCGTCCCGCTCTTCGTCCGCGACCGGGTGGACCCGGACTACCGGGCGCTCGCGTTCATGGGTGCGCTGCTGGCCGAGACGGTCCCGGCTTCGGCGCTTGTGCTCATCGGCGGGGTGGTCGCGGATCGAGTGGAGCGGAGGGCGATCCTTGTGCGGGCCTTCATCGCGGCGGCCCTGGTTTCGAGCATCTACCTGGCGCTTTCGGGATACGGCTTCGCGGCGGTGTGGCCGGCGTTCGGGCTTGCCGCGGTGGTGGGAGCGCTGGGAGCGTTCACGGCCCCGGCACGTCAGGCGATGATCCCCACCCTGCTAACCCGGCAGCAGCTCCAGAACGGGGTGATCCTTGGCACTGTGGCGTTCGTGACGGCACTGAACTTCGGGGGGCCGGTCATCGGAGGGTTGCTGGCGGACGGCCCCGGGCTGCCCGCTGCGTTTGGGGCGGAAGTGGCGCTTTTGGCGGCGGGGGCGCTGATGTTCCTCAGGTTGTCTCGAAATGTCCCGGAGCCGAAGGAAGCGACTGTCCGTTCGGACCTGGTGGAGGGGCTGCGGTACGTCGCCAGCCGCAAGGTGTTGCTCGGGTTGCTGTTCATCTCGCTGCTCCCCGGGATCTTCTTCGTGGGTCCCATCGGAGTGACGCTGGTGCTGTTCGTGGAGGATGTGTTCGAAACTTCGGACAAGTTCGTCGGCATCCTGGCGGCATGTTTTGGCGGGGGGTTGCTGGTGGGTTCGCTGCTGTTGACCACGCTCACGTTGACCCGGCGGGGGTACCTCCTGTGCTGTTCGATCGTCGCCGCGGGGCTGACGTTCTGGGCATTCGGGGTGAGCGACAGCCTGCCGCTGAGCATGGCGATCCTGGTGTTCTGGGGGTGTTGCGCGGCGGTGTTCATCAACCTGGCGGTCGCGCTGCTCCAGGAGCTTGCGGAGGCGGAGATGATGGGGCGGGTGATGGGCATGTATGCCCTGGCGGCGGCGGCGGCGGCGCCCGTCGGCTACCTGCAGGCGGGGCTGGTGGCCGACCGGTGGGGTCCGGAAGCCGCGGTGGTTTCGAGCGCGGTGATCGTGACCGCGATCGGGGTGGGATGCCTGTTGTTCTTGAGTCCTGTGAGGAACCTGCGCTAGGGGCTGGTTTCGAGCGTGTTGCCCGCGCCATTTCATAAGGATTTCACAGGAGAGGGGAAGCTGTAGGGGAGGGCCGGGCTATACTCGTTCCACGGCAACCTTCGCCGGAACCCGCTTATGCGCACGGTCTTTCTCGTCACCCGTCATCCCGATGTGGCCCGGTTGGGGCCAGCATTGGAGCGCGCGGGGCTATCGGCGCCGGCGATCCCGCCGGAGCGCCTGGCGACGGACGATACGGGTCCGCAGGCGGACGTCATCGTGCTGGACCTGCGCGATATCCCCCCGGCGGCCTTCAGCATCATCAACGCGGCCCTGACCGAGGCGGGGTCCGTGGTGATGGCGCTGGTGCCGGAAGAGCAGGTCGATCGCATCGCCGTGGACCTGGCCATCGACGACTTCGTCGTGTTGCCGACCGGCCCGGCGGAGCTGGGACGAAGGATCGAGCGGGCGCTCTGGCGGCGTCACGGCATCGATAGCGAAAACTTCGTGCGCTGCGGCGCTCTGACCATCGACCTCTCGAACTATCGGGTCACCGTGGACGACGAGCCGGTGGTGCTCACGTTCAAGGAGTACGAGCTGCTGCGCTTCCTGGCGATGAACACCGGGAGGGTGTTCACGCGGGAGCAGCTGCTGAACCGGGTGTGGGGCTACGACTACTTCGGTGGCGCGAGGACGGTGGACGTCCACATCCGGCGGATCCGGTCGAAGGTGGAGATCAGCGGTCACGCGTTCATCGAGACGGTGCGGAACGTCGGCTACCGGCTTGTGGCCCAGGCGCGCAAGGCGACGCCAGATGAAGACGACCAGTAGGGCTGAGGCCAGGCTCCGAGCTTCTCCACTGCGTGCTGAGGATCCGCACTCCTATCGGGGCAGCGTGACCTGGCCTGCAACTCAGTGAGAGCCCGGTTTACCGCCCCACCAGCCGCTCGAGCAGCCGTCGCGCCGACTTTTTGGCCGGGCTCTTCAGCTCGACCTGCGGGCCGACGCAGCCGGGGCAGCCATTCGGGCAGGTGCAGGCGTTCACGAGCCCGAGGCAGGCTTCGGCGAGTTCATCGCGGACTTCGAACAGCCGCTCCGCGAGGCCGACTCCGCCCGGGACGCTATCGTAGAGGAACACCGTAGGACGGGCGTTGTACGGCGACTTCACGTGCACGCTGACGCCGATATCGTGGGGGTCGCAGAGGCAGTAGACGGGCGCGAGGTTACGGGCGAGATGGCCAACGCCTTCGAGCCCGGCTGCGAGTTCGTCCCGGCCCAGCCCTTTGACAGCAGATTCATCGAAGCTGAGCCAGTAGGACGTGGTGTGCATGTTCGCTTCCGGGATGGCAATCTTCCCCCAGCCGACGTTCTCGTGGGTGTGGAGTTTCACCTTCTTGAAGATGGTTGCGAGGAAGGTGATGGCGACTTCGCCGACTTCGTGCTGGCCGGCGGCGGCCCCGTCGGCTCTGAACGCTTCGAGCACCTTGAGTTCCACGGCGAGCTGGGCATCGGTGTAGTAGTCGACATCGACCGGGGTGACGTAGGCCTTCTTGTCGTCCCAATCGAGGCGCTCAACCTGGTACTGCTGGCCCCGGTGGATATAGATCGCGTCTTCGTGGATGAGGAGAGGGGCGCTGGGACGGTCGCACTCGCCGATAACCTGGGTTCGCGGCCCTTGCTCAATGATGACGAAGTTGTCGATGCTCGCGGTGCGGAGGGAGACTTCCTCCGCGGGGTAGGCCTCGCTCATCCAGTGGTAGCGATTCCCTGCGCGCTGGAGGACCCCCTCTTCGACGAGGATATCGAGCAGCTCGCCGGTGTGCGCGCCGAAGCCCTCCCCTTCGGCGAATGGCAGCTCGAACGCCGCGCACTTGAGGTGGCTCGCGAGCACGAACAGGTTATCGGGGTCGATGAGGGCGCGCTCCACGCTGCGCTCGAATACGAACTCGGGGTGGGTGGCGACGTACTGGTCGAGAGGGTTGGAGGAGGCGACGAGCACGGAGAGCGAGGTTTCCCGGGTTCGCCCGGCGCGGCCGAACTGCTGCCAGAGACTCGCGAGCGAGCCCGGGTAGCCGGTGACGACGCTCGCGCCCATACCGCCGATGTCGATCCCGAGTTCAAGGGCGTTGGTGGCGACGACCGCACGGACTGAGCCATCGCGGAGGCCACGCTCGATGTTGCGGCGTTCGTTGGGGAGGTAGCCCCCGCGGTAGCCGGCGATGCGCTCACCCTGGCCGGGTCGCTGGCGGAGGGTTTCTCGCAGGTAGGTGAGCAGGATCTCCACCCGCATCCGGCTCGGCGCGAAGACGATGGTCTGGACACCGGCGCGGACGAGGTCGGCGGCGATATCGCGCGCGGCTTTGATGCTGGACTGGCGGATGCCGAGCTCGCGGTTGACGACGGGAGGGTTGTGGATGGCAACGACGCGCTCGCCCTGCGGTGCGCCGTTTTCGGTGACGACTTCGACGGGTTCGCCCACGAGGGCGTGGGCAAGTTCGCCCGGGTTGGCAATCGTGGCGGAGCAGAGAATGAACGTGGGGTCGGACCCGTAGAACTGACAGATGCGCCGGAGGCGCCGGATGACGTTGGCGACGTGGCTCCCGAACACGCCCCGGGCGACGTGCAGCTCATCGATGACGACGTATTCCAGGGATTCGAACAGCTTCACCCATTTGGTGTGGTGGGGAAGGATGGCGGTGTGGAGCATATCGGGGTTGGTGAGCACGACGTGGCCGGCCGCCCGGACTGCCCGGCGGGCATCGGCGGGTGTATCACCGTCGTAGGTGAAGGTGCGGATATCGGCCCGGAGGTCGGTTATGAGTCCGTGGAGTTCGTCGAGCTGGTCCTGGGCGAGCGCCTTCGTTGGGAAGAGGTAGAGGGCGCGGGCGGAGGGGTCGCGGAGGATGGTGCTGAGGACGGGGGCGTTGTAGCAGAGCGTCTTGCCGCTGGCGGTGGGAGTGACAACGACGACGTTCCGGCCTGCCGCAGCGTGTTCGATTGCCTCGGTCTGGTGGATGAACGGCCGCTCGATGCCACGTTTGCGGAGGGTCTCGATCAGGTGCGGGTGCACGGCATCGGGCCAATCGCCGTGGCGAGCCTCGCGGGGGGGGATTCGGCGGACGACGGTCTCGGTGGGTTTGGATTCGAGGACGGAGAGGAGGCGCTCGGCCACCACCGCCGGTGGGATGGGGACGACGGCGGGGACGGGATAGGCGGGCGGCGGCTTGGCCAAGGGGTTCACCTCATCTGCGCGCCACTAGCACAGATGTTCGAGAGTATGGGTTCGATGGGCGACGGTGGTCAAGAAGGGGATACAGACGAAGGGCGCGTCCGAGAGCCTCGGAGGACCACCCCGGCCTACAACGCCGGGCCGCCGGGGCGGCGGGAAAGCTCGGCGAGGTGTTCCCAGTCGTGCTCGAGCATGCGGCGCATGCCGCGCCGGAGGGTGCGGGGGTAGCCGGTGCTCTGGTTGATAACACTG
>CAYPAZ010000042.1:0-6517 GCA_964408835.1 uncultured Anaerolineaceae bacterium | reverse complement strand
CTCCTCGGTCGCGCCGCCGATGAGGGCTTCGGCCAGGTCGACCTGGCGCATCAGCGCTTCCGGGAGCGGGAGTTGGCCGCGTTCGGCCTGGCCGGCCACGCTCGAGAAGCCGGGCGCGCCACCCATGGCGGGCGAGAGGTACTGCCCCGTGGGACCGAGGACGTGGAGGATGATGGCCCGGGCAGTCCGTCCCTGGGAAGGCCTTGCGTCGAGGGCGGCATCCGTCTGTGAGTTGACCCAGTCCACAAGCTCCTCGCGCATCCAGCGGAAGCGGCGGAGGTCGCGCTTACACTGCTCGACGGTCATGGGGTCGAGGTCCCCCGGGAAGACGACATCGGGCGAGCCGCTGCCGAGGAAGCCGCCCTGGGTGACGTGCTCTGCGATGGGAGTAGTGATTTCGGCGCCGGGGTCGACTTCCTCCCCGTGGCGGGCGAGGAAGCGCAGGAACGCCCTGACGGCCTCGGGCGCGGCTGCGGCCGCTTCGTCGCTCGTGGGCCCGGAGACGACACAGCCGGGGAGGTCCAGGACGTGGACGAGCGTCTTACGCCGCTTCGGCCCGGATTCGAGGGAGAGGGCGTATTCCGTCATGGGCGGCTCCCAGAACAAACGTTCTGGCAGGGTAGCGCGGCCGGCCGGGGCCGGCAACCGGGCTGGAGCTAGCCGCGCTCGGGTGAGCCGCTGACGCGATCGGCTTTGACCCGGATGACGACGCGGCCATCGGCGGCCAGGCGGTCGGCGTAGCCTTCCGGCGGCTCCCAGTTCGGGTCCTGGCGCATGGCGCGGTTGATCAGCACGTGGCCGGGGATGACGTCCTGCTCTTCGATGGTGGCAGTGCCTTCCACAGTGACGAAGCCGAATGGGGCGCCCTCATCGAGGATGGTGACGGCGATTCGTGGGTCGCGGCGAAGTGTCGCCGCTTTCACGCGCCCCTTCGTGGTGCTGAAGATGATCTCGTCGCCATCGCGTGCGTAGAAGATGACGGAGTTGGTTGGCGACCCGTCCTTGCGGAGGGTAGTTACGACGGCCCACTTGTTCTTGTTGATGAACTTGTCGTGCGCTTCCTGTCCGATCACTGGCAGTCCCTCGTCCTGAAGTAATGGGAGGAGCTTACGCGGTGGCCGGCGGGCTTGCCCGCCAGCTGACGATGCGACTCGGTCTGAGCAGGATGAGCGGGAGCTCCTCGAGCGGCATGGTGGCGTACTGGGCGTAGCGGGCGCGGAGGGCGGTCAGCGCCTGGGGGCGGAGATCGCCGCGGGCGAGGGTGGTCGCCGTGGCCTCGACCCGGACCCATGCGAGCTTCGACCAGTCCTCGTCCCAGCGATCGAGGAGGAGGGTGGCGCGGGAGTCGCGCTCGATGTCGGTCAGGCGGGCCAGTGGCCCCGGGCGCTTGGGTTTTTCGTCGATGGCGATGGCGAGTTCTTCGCCCACGAGCGCGTAACAAACAGGCAGGAGGCGGGGACGGCCACCGGGGGAGATGGTACCCAGACGCGCGACGCGGCATTCGCGGAGGAGAGCGAGCTCCCATTCCTCGAACGCGGCGCGGGGAAGTGCTTTCACGGGCCGGGTGTCACCTGCTGGCTGAGTCCTGCTACCTTACCGCTATGCTGGACCTGACACGACGACTTCTGGATGCCGCCTCCGGCGGCGAACCGGTTGTGCTGGCGTCGGTGCTGGAGCCGGGACAGGCGGAGCTGGAAGCCGGCGCCCGGCTGCTTGTCACGAAAGCGGGTGAGACGCTGGGGACACTTGGCGAGAGCGGGCTGGACGGGATGGTGGCGCAGCACGCGGCGGGGGCGTTCGAACGCCACGCAGCGGAGACGCTGTACGTGGGTGGCGCCGGGCTCACGACGCGTTCGATCCAGGGTGCCACGAGCGTGTACCTGGAGGTGGTGGAGGCGAAGCCGGTGTTCCTGGTGGTGGGCGCGGGACACATCGGGCGTTCGCTGGCGAAGCTGGCGGATCTGCTGGATTTCCACGTGGCCGTGCTCGATGACCGCGAGGACTACGCGGACCCGGAACTGTTGCCCGAGGCAGACCAGGTGATCTGTGAGGACTTCGAGACCGCGCTTGACGCTTTCCCGATCGACGCAAACACGACCGTCGTGCTGGTGACGCGGGGGCACAAGCAGGATGAGCTTTCGCTGCGGCGGTGCCTCGACCGGGGGGCGGGCTACCTGGGAATGATTGGCTCGAAGCGTCGGACGACGGCTGTGCTGGAGCACCTGACGGACGAGGGGTTCGACCCTACGGAGCTGGCGAAGGTCCGGACGCCGATCGGGCTGGACATCGGCGCGGAGACGCCGGAGGAGATCGCGGTGAGCATCATGGCGGAGGTAATCATGCTGCGCCGGGGTGGCGTGGGGGGAAGCATGTACCACCGGGCGGGCCATCTTCGGGCGTAGCGAAACGGCCCCCTTCCGGGAGCCGCTTCTTTCAGTTCCTACCTCGGAGCTAGTTGACGGTGATGTCGGCGATCATGCCTTCCACGACGTGTGGCGGGCCATCGGATTCAAAGCCGCCGACGGGGATGAAGCAAACGATGACGTAGCTGCCGCCATCGAGCTCGCGGGCGAAGACCGCGGATGAGGACTCGCCCGGGGCGACGAAGCCCAGGAAGCCAATCAGCTCATAGCCGGGTGGTGGGTCTTCGGGGTCGGATTCCAGGATGGTTTCCGCGGCTTCATCGAGCGACGTGCCATCCGGCACCCGGACGAGCACGACTTCGTGGAACTCTTCACCAGTGTTCTCGAGGCTCAACGCGACGTTGCCAGACCAGTCGTTGCTACTCAGGTTGTAGGCGTAGTCAAGCAGTTCGACATCGATGACGGTGGCGCCGGATGGCGGCGGCGGCCCGCCAAGGAACTCGAAGCCGTTGAGAAGCCAATCGCCATCCTGTTGGATGAGTGCGAACGAAACGCGGTAGATCACGATGCCGACTTCGGCGTCCACGATCGCGGTGGCCGTTGTGCCGTCGATGGTCACATCGGGGAAGCCGACAACGACGACTTCGTCCTCCTCACCGAGCGGTGCTTCGCCCGAGAGCAGCTCCTCCCGGGTGCCGACGTCATACTGTTCGAGTCCCTCGTCGGTCCACAGGGCGACGAAGGCTTCTGCATCTCCGTCGTTCTCGGCCTGGACCGATGCCTTGATGACGTTCTCGATTGCCGTGTCTTCGCCGTTGCCGTCGTCGTCGTCGTCATCTCCGCAAGCGATTGCGATGGTCGCCAGGCTGGCCACGACGAGCAGCCAGGCTGCCAGGGCCGCTCGCACCCTGACCAGGTTCCAGATCTCCATAGGCCTACTCCTCCTCTTCCGGCTACGAGCCGGCAGGTAGACTCTGCCGCGCGCGGGGCCGTACGGGGATCAGACCGGTCAGGAGTGGGGCGTATCAGATCCGTTACAAACCGCCCCACTTCGTGTAAACCGGCGGCCAGGAAGGGGGTGGGCCGGGGTACTTCGACCAAAGCGCGCGCTCGATTGAGAGCTCGAACAGGGTCTCTTCGGAGGGGTTGTGGGTGGAGCCGACCGCGCGATAGGCGGCGTCAACTTCGGCTTCGAGATCGGGGTCGTGGACGGGGGTGGCACGACCGGTGACGTAGAACTCGTCGTCGCTCTTTTCGGGTGGGAAGGAGTGGAGGGCGTAGCGGCCATCTCGGAGGAGGTCCTGGCCCTTCGGGGAGCGGGTGAGGATGAAGCAGTAGAGGCCGTCATCCGTGATGACGGGACAGATGGGGTGGAGGCGGGGGCCACCGTCTTTGCGGACAGTGGCGATGAACCCGAGGCCCGGACCGTACTGGTAAAAGAGTGCCCGGCCGGCTCCGGCCATTTCAGGCGCATCGGCGGAGAAATCTGCCCAGGTTGCCATCGCGGTACCTCCTCGCGCGTGATGGAGGGGCAGTATGGCAGCCTTCGCGACAGGTGTTGTCGCCAACTCGCCCTCACGGCGTCAGGCGGACCTGCGTTCCGAGTCACCGTGGGATCGGGCTGGTGGTGCAGACCGTACCCTCACGAGTTGCCCATGCGCACGGCGTCGGATGCGCTACACTGATTTCAGTACTCCTGCGTACTCGGGCGCGGGCGAAAATGGGTCTTTGCTGAGATTGGTCGCTTCGAGCACCACCTGTCCGGCCTTCGCAGTCTCTCGCACTTCATACGTGTGTCCCCCGCTCTCGCCTCAGCCCGCGATGAGCCGACTATGACGACTTCTACCCCCGTAGCCACCCAGGCCGTGGGCGTCCTCGCGCTCCAGGGCGACTTCCGCGAGCACCGCGAGATGCTCGAGGACATGGGCCACTATGCCTACGAGATCCGCAAGCCAGGCGAACTGAACGACCTCGGCGCGCTCATCGTCCCGGGCGGGGAAAGCACGACCATCGCGCGGCTGATTCAGAGCAACGGGTTCCTCGAACCGCTGCGGGAGTTCTGCGATAGCGGGCGGCCGTTCTGGGGCACCTGCGCGGGGGCCATCTTGCTGGCGAAGGAAGTGGACCGGCTGGACCGCGCGGGCATCGAGAAGATGAACATCCGTGTGCGCCGGAACGCTTTCGGGCGGCAGGTGGACAGCTTCGAAGCCGACCTCGACATCAAGGGGCTCGAGGGGCCGCCGTTCCGGGCGGTGTTCATCCGCGCGCCGGTCATCGAAGCCGTGCGACCTCCAGCCGGTGCGATCGCACGGCTGGACGACGGCACGATCGTGGCGGCGCGGCAGGACAATATGCTCGCCACCTCTTTCCATCCGGAGCTCACGGGCGACACGAGGCTGCACGAGTACTTCCTCACCATCGGGAGGGGGATCTCCCGGAAGCGGCGCAGGGAGAACGTGCCGGACGGGCTTTCGCCGGCCATGGCGTCGTTCGTTGACGCGCGGGGGCGCCTGAAGGCGTGGCCGGCGCGGTCGGCGCTGCAGAAGGCGGCTATCCAGTGGTTCGCCCGCCAGTTCGAGCCGGGGCTGCGGTATTCGGAGGCGGAAGTGAATTCCCTGCTGGAGCGCCATCACACGTTCAACGACTCGGCGCTGCTCCGGCGGTTGTTGTTCGACTGGGGATACCTGGACCGTGAGCGTGACGGGTCTGCGTACTGGCTCGAGAGCCAGGGGGCGAAGAGGAACGGCCATGGCTGAGTTACGCGCGGACCCGCTGAGCCCGATCGATGCCGCGACCCTGTGGCCGCAGCTTGGGCACCTGGGCGACGAACTGACCGCCGGGACACAGGGCGAGAGCCTGTTCGTGAGCTCCGGGCTGGCTGCCACGGGGCTGAGCCGCCTGCCGAAACTGCCGAAGACCGTAGTCCTGGGAGTGAGGCGGGGGCTCCGTTACCGCGGGGTGCTGGCGGCGAGGGAGCTCCCCGGGAACGGCTGGGAGGTGGTCTCGCTGCGGGTGGCGAAGTCCGGAGATGTGGACGCCCTCCAGGCGCTTCTTACGGGGTGCAGCCTCGAGGTGGCGCGCCGGGATGGGCGTACGGTGTACCTGCGCTGCGAGGAAGGTTCGCAATATCGCGACGAGATTCGGCGCACAGGGTTCTTTCCCTACACGCGGGAGTTCCTGTTCCGGTTGCCCCGCCGAGGCGACGACGGAGCAGACTGGGTGTTCCGGCCGGTGGGGCGGAGCGACCGGCACGGCGTGTTCCGGCTGTACTGCCGCGTGGTGCCGGAGAACATCCGCCGGAACGAAGCACCGGCGCAGCAGGACTGGCGCGCCGTGCACGCCTCCTACGACTGCAACCAGGAGTACGTGCTCGAGCATGCCGGAAGCATCGCGGGCTGGGTCGGCGTTGGGGATGGCGAGGTGCGAGTCCTGGTGGATCCGGGGATCGAGGGCGCACTCGATGGTGCGGTGGACCTTGCCGAGCGGCATGCCCGGGATGGCACGCTGGTTGTATCGGAGTATCAGTTTGAGCTCCACCGCCTGGCGGAGGAGCGAGGTTACGCCCCGGCAGGATGTCGCGTGGTTTCCGCGCGGCGCCTTGCCCTTCTCCAACCCCTCAAGGAGGTGGTGGCGGTCCCGGTAGATAGCTATCCGGTGCCGCACTAAAACGTGAACGAACGTCAATCTCTCCCTGCTTCGGAGCACATCGTCACCGACGACCTTGACCTCCTGCTGGATGCGCTCCCGCCGCGGGTGGCGGATTCGCTGCGCGAACGCAACCACCGCGACGACCTGCTCGAGGTGGTGCTTGACCTCGGACGCCTGCCGGAGGCGCGCTATCCCGGGCGTGAGGTTGTGTTGAGCCACGAGGAGGTGAGCGAAGCGGACCTCCAGTTCGTGGTGGACAACATCGGCGAGTTCGGGCTCGACAACCGCGCGGGAATCGAGCGGACGCTTCACCGCATCTCCTGTATCCGGAATCGGCGCGGGAAGATCGTGGGGCTCACGTGCCGCATCGGCCGGGCGGTGTACGGCACGATCTCGGTGATCGAGGACCTCATTCACGGGGGGCGGTCCACGCTCCTGCTCGGCCGGCCGGGCGTGGGCAAGACGACCATGTTGCGGGAGGTGGCGCGCGTGTTGGCGGACGATGC
>CAYPAZ010000041.1:0-12450 GCA_964408835.1 uncultured Anaerolineaceae bacterium | reverse complement strand
GGCGTCGGCGCCGCCTCCCGGCGCCATGATGTGCGCGCCGCCGACGCCGGGTATGTCACGCAAGCCCTCGACGAGCGCGAGGAACGCCTGGCGCATTGGCGGCGGGCAGTTGACCGCGTGCTCGGCTGGGCGGCGCCGGAGTGACGCTGGCGGAGCTAGCGGAGGGAGAGCCGTTCGACCTTGTTGTCATCGGCGGGGGGATCAACGGGGCGGGGATCGCCTCCGAGGCGGCGCGGGCAGGACTTCGCACAGCGCTCGTGGAAGCGACGGACTTTGGCTTCGGGACGACCTGGCGATCGACCAAACTGATCCACGGGGGGCTCCGTTACCTCGAACATGGCGATGTGCGGCTCGTCCGGGAGTCGCTCCGGGAACGGAGCTGGCTCCTGCGAACCCGCCCCCACCTTGTGCGGCCGCAGCGGTTCCTGCTTCCGCTCGTGGAGTGGACGCGGCGACCCGCGTGGCAGCTCCGGGCCGGACTGGCGATGTACGACGCGCTTTCGTACCCGGGGGCCCTGCCGCGCCACAGGCGACTTTCGCGGGGTCGGGCCCGGGAGACGATGCCGGCGCTGTGTGCGGCCCAGGAAGGAGCGTTCGCGTTCTACGACGCCCGGGCACTCGCGCCGGAGCGGCTTGCGATCGAGATGGCTGTCGAAGCCCGGGATGCCGGGGCGGTCGTGCTCAACCACACCCGGGCGGTGAGCTTCGAATCAAGCGGTGGCCGGCTGACGGGAGTGCGGGTAGCGGGGGCGGATAGTGAGGCGGTGTTGCCTTGCAAGGCGGCGGTCAACGCGGCAGGGCCGTGGGTCGACGAACTACTCGGCGGAGCCACAGAGACACTGCTCGGGGTTACCCGTGGGTCTCACATCGTCCTCAAACTCCCGGAAGGGACCGCGTTCGAAGGCGATGCACTGTTCTCAACGGCCAGGAGCGACGGCCGGGTGTTCTTCGCGGTGCCGAACGACGGGCTGCTCCTGGTAGGGACAACCGATGACCGCTTCGATGCTCCTGCGGATTCGGTCCGCCCCACACCGAACGACCTTGAGTACCTCCTGGCGGAAGCGGGGGAAGTTCTGCCGGGACTGGAACTCAAACGCGAGATGATCCGTTATGCGTATGCCGGGCTAAGACCGCTTCAGCGAGTGAAGGGCGGGCCGGAAGCGGCGATCACCAGGCGTCACGAACTAGTCGACCACGGGAAGCGGGGTGGGCCAGCGGGGTTGTACTCCGTCATTGGCGGGAAGCTCAGCACATTTCGCCCCCTCGCGCACCAGGTCGTGCGGACGCTGGGTGCTTCGCCACCGCGTGGGCCTGTCGGGGGGCTCGGGCTGGCGACATCGGCCGAGACGCTGCTCGCGGCGCTGGACCCTAAAGCCCGGGAGCATGTCTCGCGCTACGGCACGGAAGTCGCGAGCGTCCTCAAGGGTGGCCGGGAGGTGGTCTGCGAGCACACCGGGGCGGTTGAGGGCGAAATCGACCACGCGGTGAGGCGGGAGATGGCAACCACGCTCTCGGACGTGCTTATGCGCCGGACGGGCATCGCCTGGGGCTGGTGCCGGGGCCTCTGCTGCGCAGAGGTGGTCGCGGCGCGAATGGCCAAGCAGCTGGGTTGGAACGCGCGCGCGCGGAAGCGACAGGTAGCGACGTTTCACGAGGATCTCGCTTACCATCTTCCTGAACCTGCCCAGGTTCACGGTGAGACTGCGAAGTGACGCTGGAAGCGGAGCTTGAAGACGCACTCGAGCAAGCGGCAATCCTGCTGGGCCGCGCGCGTCACGCCGTTGCGCTGACTGGCGCGGGGCTTTCCGCGGAGAGCGGGATTCCCACCTACCGTGGCCCGGATGGGGTCTGGACTCGCTTCGGCGAGCCGACCATCGATGGCTGGGACCTGTTCGTCTCAGATCCGGCGGAGTGGTGGCGCCAGGCGCTGGAATCGGGCCGCGAGAAGAGCCTGTTCCAGCAAGCCCTGGATGCAGCAGTGCCGAACGAGGGGCACTTCGCGCTCGCCGACCTGGAGCGGCATGGCCGGCTGGCACACGTCATCACCCAGAACATCGACGGGCTTCACGCCGCCGCGGGGACGCTCTCGCTCACCGAGATCCACGGGAACCGGTATCGGGTGCGGTGTATGAATTGCGGGCTACGCGAGCCAGCGGAGCACATCCCGACGGACCGCCTGCCGCCCGTTTGTCCCGAATGCGGTGGGAACCTGAAGACTGACGTTGTTATGTTCGGTGAGCCTATCCCCCGGGATGCGCTCGAAGACTGCGAGCGGCATGCGGTCCTGGCTGACGTGTTCCTGGTGATCGGGACTTCGGCGGTGGTGTACCCGGCGGCGAGCTTTCCCATCATCGCCAAGAGACGGGGCGCGCCGCTCATTGAGATCAACCCGTTCGAGACGGACCTCAGCCCTATCGCGGATGTGGTGATCCGGATGAACGCCGGCCAGGGGCTGCCGGAGTTGGCGGCGCGGACGCGAATCTAGAGGCCTAGTAGACGCCGGGGATCAGGCGCCAGCGGACGCGAGCCTTGTAGGCGGCGTACTCGCCGGACTCCGTGAGGACGCGTTCTTCCGCGCGAATGCGCAACACCTGGAAGAAGATGATGATGCACCAGAGCGCCAGGATCGCCGGGGTGAAAGCAGCTATCACGAGGCCGAGCGCCGTGATGGCGTGGGCGAGGTAGATGGGGTGGCGGACGAACGAGTAGATGCCGGTCACCTTGAGCCCGCGATTGGCAGCCACGATCCCGAAGCTTCGGCCGAGGGTGAGGAAGCCGAGGATCACAAGGACGCCGCCGAACACCTGCACGGAGACTCCGAAGATCTGCAGTGGCCGGGCCACATCTCCAGGTTCGAGGAAGCCGTAGGCGAGGGAGAGCCAGCCGCCTAGCGTGGCGACGGTCCAATCGTCCCAGCGGGTGTTCGCCTTCATGGGCTTGCGCCGGACGAGGTAGATCCCAACGAGCACGGCCTGCTCGACTGCGAACACGATGGTGGTGTAGCTGCCTTCGATCACCCGACCCACGAAGACATAGAGGAAGTAGCTGAACAGACAGATCATGAACGCGTCGGCGGCCATGGAGGCGCGCCGGCGCCAGCGAAGCGAAGCGGGACGGGGTGCGGGGAAGGCGGTGGTGGCAGCCATACAAGGGTGTATTCGTCTGGAAAGGGAGTCGAGCACAGCCCCAGCCACCTCTGAACGGGCAAAACGGGGGCAAAAAGGGTAATCGCGTTGCAACCCGGTGAATGCCCTTCAGGACGGGTGAGGGAGGTCGATTCTGATGGTAGCCAGAGGTGGGGACGCACGGACCCAGGCTCGCTGGACCACCCGGACGGCCACCCGGTCAAACGGGACCGGGGCCGGCGAGATGGGTCAAAGGCCCGGCCTGACCGGTCCGGGGAGGACCGGGCGGAGCCACCAACGGAACGAGACCAGGGGCAAGACCCCAAACACCAAGGAAGAGGTAGGAAGAAACACCATGACGAAGTTCAAGAATTGGCTCCGCAGCCGCGACGAAGAGGGCCAGGGCCTTGCCGAGTACGGCCTGATCCTCGCACTCATCGCTGTCGTCTGCGTCGGCGCTGTCACCGCTCTTGGCGGCAGCATCCAGACCGCCCTGAACTCGATCGCCGGCTCGATCTAGTTCAACCAAGCAACAACGCGAGGGGGTGAGGGTCGGCTTCCGATCCTCACCCTTTTGCCATCCAGGCACGGCTCGGCCAGCCGGCAGGGAACGGAGAAACAACCGCATGGCGGTTATGACGAACCAGGCAGAACCCATGAGCCCGCCAAGGCGGGGATGGCTCGGCCGATGGCGGGACAGCGATGCAGGCCAGACGCTGGTAGAAACAGCGATGGTCCTGCCGATCCTGCTCCTCCTGCTGTTCGCTCTCGTGGACTTTGGGCGTGGCTTCTATACGTGGCTGCTGGTGACCAACGCCGCCCGCGAGGGCGCGCGAGTGGCCGCAGTGCAGTCGCCGGAGAGCGCGGTCCAGAACCGTATTACCGAAGCTCTCGGGGCGCTGGACCCGGGGAAGCTCGACGTCACCCTCACCAACGTCCAGGGGCCCAGGGGCCAACCGGTAACGGTGGACCTGGCTTACGACTTTGAGTGGGTGACACCCATGGGCGCCATCCTTCAACTACTCGGCGGCTCGGCGATCGGGGATCCGGTTATTACCGCGCACTCTTCGATGCGGCTGGAATAGCCTCATCGAGGCGGCAGCTGCGGCCAGCTGAGACAAGCAGACGACTGATGCCCCGGCCCCGACCGGGGCATCGCCCTACTCCGACCACGCGCCACGGGGAGGCGCCGAAGATTTCTCGTTCCCCGGGGGGCTGTGGCACCGGCTACGGCCTGTCGATAGTCCAAGGGGAGGACACGTAAGTGGCACGTTCCGTAACTGCAGCAAGAGGCGGCTCAAGCCGCAACCGCGGCATTCTGATGCTGGCGGTGATTTTCGGCCTACTCAGCGCCGTCCTGATGTTCGCATTCCTGCGAAGCCAGGGTGGTGGGAGCGGTACAGAGGGTTTGTTCGACGATAGCCTCCAGGCCCAGTCCGTGGTTGTCGCGAGTCGCGACATCGCGCCAGGGGAGCGCATCACCAGCGACATGCTGACGGTGAAGACGCTCCCGGGTTCGGCTGTGCTGCCAGGCGTGTACGAGAGCCCCGCAACCCTTGAGGGCCAGGTAGCAACCACCCTCATCATCGCCGGCGAGCAAATGATCCCTCAGAAGATCACGACGTTCGAAGGTCAGAACTCCCTCTCCTTCAAGGTCCCGGATGGGCTCCGCGCTGTGACGCTGATGGTGCCGCACGAGGCCTGGATCGTCGGCGGCCACGCGCAGCCGGGCGACCGGGTAGATTTCGTGGCAATCACGACGCTGGTCACGGTGGACCCGCTCACCGGCCAGGAGAAGATCGACTTCATCACCGGGATCATCGCCGAGAACATCGAAGTACTGGCGGCGGCGCAAACCACCATTCTGCGTGTAGCCAACCCCGGCGCTTCAGACGACGGGACCGGGATTCCCGGACCATCGATCTCTGGCGGGGTGGTAGAAGAGGCGGGCACGTTCGAGACTTCGATCTCACTCACACTTGCCCTGACACCAGAGCTGGCCGCCAAGGTCGCCCTCATCGACGCGATGCGGGATGACGACGGCCAGTACAGGCTCATCCTTCGACAGAAGGGCGACGAGACGGTCATCGGTGGCCGCCCGGTCTGGACGATCGCAGAGATCTTCCCGTCCACCAACTGACAACGAACGAGTCGTGCCTCCCGGCCTGATGGTTGGGGGGCACGAGAACAGACAAACGGGGCGACTTCAGCCGGACAGGGAAACCGGCGGATGAGCCAACGCGACGGGAGAGGAACCAATGCCGAGGATACCGCAGGTCATGGTCGTGGACCCCGACAGGGAAAGCGCTGTCGAGGTTCAGAAACTCCTCAGCAACCTTGGATTCGCTGTGGTGGCGAGCGCAGGGTATGGGGTGGAGGCGTACTCGCTGTGCCGGCAGCTTCAACCGGACCTGGTGCTTATGCGCGTGGAAGAGCCGCTGGTGCGGCCGATCCAGACGCTTTCCCGGCTGACGGATGGGATGCCGGACCTCCCGATCGTCGTCTTCTCGACCGAAGCGAACATCCGCCTCATGCGCCAATCGATGGTCTCCGGCGCCTCCGACTACCTCACCGAGCCTTTGGCCGAAGAGGAAGTCGAGGTGTCGGTAATGCGGGTCCTGGAGCGGAAGGAGCGAGAGCTGCTTCGCCGCTCGGGCGAACTCGAAGAACCGGTACCCCACGGCACGATCATCACGGTGTTCGGTGCCAAAGGCGGAATCGGCAAGACTACTATCGCATCGAACCTTGCGGTGGCCCTCGTCCAGGAAGCGCAGCAAACGGTGGCGCTGGTGGACATGGACACGCGGTTCGGCGACGTGGCCATCACGATGGACATCCCGGTCGAGCGTTCCATCGCCGACCTGGCGCGGAACCTCGACAACATCGACCGCGAGTCGTTGCGGGAATTCCTGGTGGAACACGAATCCGGGGTCCGCATCCTGCCGGCGCCAACGCGTCCGAGCGACTGGCGGAACCTGGGCCCGCAGCACATTCACGAAGTGGTGGACGTGCTCGCACAGACGCACGACTTCGTCATCCTGGACACCCCGGGCACGTTCAACGAAATCGTCGCGGCCGCCATCGAGGTAGGCACGATGATCCTTCTCGTGACGACCCTGGACATGGCCAGCATCAAGGACACCGTGCTCGCCCTGGAGATGCTGAACGAGCGCTTCGCGGGCGAGGAGGAGCGGATCAAGGTTGTGCTGAACCGGTCCGGGATCGATACCGGGGTGAAGGAGCGCGATGTCGAGCGGACGCTCGATACGGACCTCTGGTGGCGGATTCCGCAGGACAACGAGGTCGTGAAAGCTGCTCAGCTCGGCCAGCCCGTGGTGATGAGCAGGCCGAACGGCAAGGCTTCGATGGAGATTCGCTCGATGGCAAGGGCGCTCGCGGGCGTGAGGGCCAGGGGCGTGCAGCACAGCAGGGGCGGCATGGGCCTGTCCAGGCTGGTGTCGGGACTCTTCAGGAAATCTGCGTGAACACGAGGACCAGGCGGGAGGTAACCCATGGCTGAGCAAGACAGCAACGAACGCGAAGGCGAGTTCGGCTTTTCCGAGGCACGACGGCGGTTGTTCGCAGAGAACAGCACCGAGAAGGGGCCCGCGCCCCAGGGCGAGGAGCCAGCACCTCCTCCCTCACCGAAGCTGCGCCCATCGGGGCAGCTGACGTCGTTCCGTCGCCGCTGGGATACGCCGCCCACGGATGGGACCGCCGCGCCAGCGATGCGCGATGAGTCCCGACCCGAGGCACCACGTCCCACGCCACCTCAGCCAGCTGGTGACACGCGCCCTGGACGAACCACTCCCATTCGGAACCCGCACGAGGCAGTGAAGGGCAACCCCCAGGCCGAGGCAACGAAAATCCGGCTACATGAGTTGCTCATCGAGGAGCTGGAGCACGGTTCGCTCGAAGGACTGGAGCCGCAGCAGCAGCGCGACGCTGTGATGAAGGCTGCACGGGAACTGATCGCCCAGGAGGGGATGCAGATCGCCGGCGTGAGCCGTGATGAGCTGCTTCACGCCGTGGCGGACGAAGTCCTCGGCCTCGGCCCGCTGGAGCCTCTGCTCCGCGACCCAAGTGTTTCTGAAGTCATGGTCAATGACCTGGACCGGATCTTCTACGAGCAGGACGGGCGCGTCTTCCGCAGCCCCGCACGCTTCCGCGACGTTCCGCACGTCATGCGGATCATTGAGCGCATCGTGAGCCCGCTAGGACGGCGCATCGACGAAGCCAGCCCAATGGTGGACGCCCGGCTCCCGGACGGCTCCCGAGTCAACATCACGATCCCGCCGGTTTCGCCGAAGGCGCCGAGCATCACCATCCGAAAGTTCCAGGCGGACAAGATGCGCATGGCCGACCTCATCGGAGTCGGCGCGATGAGCGAGGAGACGGCCGAATTCCTGGCGATGTGCGTCCGGGCGAAGCTGAACGTCATCATCTCCGGCGGTACCGGTACCGGTAAGACAACGCTGCTGAACGCGCTTTCGGCGTTCATCCCGAACACCGAGCGCATCATCACTATCGAAGACCCGGCGGAACTCAGGCTCCAGCAGGAACACGTCATCACCCTCGAAGCTCGCCCGGCGAGCATTGAAGGCAAGAACGCGGTGAGCCAGCGGGACCTGGTAAGGAACTGCCTCCGAATGCGCCCGGACCGGATTATCGTCGGCGAGGTCCGCGGTTCGGAGTGTTTCGACATGCTCCAGGCGATGAACACGGGCCACGAAGGCTCGGTCTCGACGGTGCACGCAAACACCCCGCGCGATGGCCTCGCGAGGCTCGAGAACATGGTGCTCATGGCCGGGATGGGCCTCCCGGTGAAGGCTATCCGCGAGCAGATCGCGTCGGCGGTCGACGTCATCATCCAGGTGCAACGGCTCCAGGACGGTTCCCGAAAGGTCAGCCACGTCACGGAAGTGAGCGGGATGGAGGGTGAGACGATCACGCTCCAGGACATCTTCCTGTTCAAGCTCGATCACGTGGACGACGACGGCAAGGTCCTCGGGGCGATGAAACCTACCGGCATCCGGCCGAGCTTCGCGCACAAGTTCGCGATGGCCGGGCTCGAATTCCCGAACCACCTGTTCGGCACCTTCACGGAGTGGTGATCATGGCTCTTGCACTTATCGCAGCGGTTCTTGCCGGGGGCTTCTTCACGACCATGGCGCTCTGGACGTTCCGTTTCGGGGTGGCCAATGTCGAAGCCTCGGATCGGCTCCAGCGTTTGCGCACAGGGGCGGGCGAAGCCGCCATCGCCGGCGGCCCGAGCCTGGGGCTGCGAAAGCGAACGGCGGTGAACTTCGGCGGTCTGACGCTGGTGTCCGGGACCATGGCGAAGAAATGGGCGACCCAGCTCGACCGAGCGGGCCTGACTCTGAATGTCCGCGAGTTCCTGATGCTCCGCGTTGCGGTTGGGCTCGTGCTTTCCGTCGTCATCCTGATGTTCGTTCCGTTCCCGCTCCTGGCGGTGGCCGGGATGCCGCTGGGCTTCTTCATCACAGGGTTCTGGGTTGGGTTCCGGGAACGCCGCCGGATGCGGATGTTCGAGTCGCAGCTCGTGGAGCTCCTTTCGATGATGGCGAGCGCCCTTCGCGCCGGGTTCGGGCTGTTGCAGGCGCTCGAGTCGGCCGCGGAGCAGCTGCCCGCGCCGATTTCGGTGGAGGTCCGCCGAACGCTCCGGGACGTGAGCATGGGCGCAAGCGTCGAGACAGCGCTGCAGACCATGAACGAGCGAGTTGGCGGTGCCGACTTCGACATCGTGGTGACAGCCATCCTGATCCAGCGAAGCGTCGGCGGTAACCTCGCCGAAATCCTCGATACGGTCGCGCACACCATGCGCGAACGGGAGCGGATCCGGGGTGAGATCGCGACGCTGACGGCGCAGCAGCGCATGACCGGCATGGTGCTCGGCATGGTGCCGGTGGGGCTGTTCGTCGTCCTCTACATGATGAACCCGGAGTTTACGGGTCTGCTCTTCACCGACCCATGGGGCCGGATGATGCTGGGCCTCGCTGTCGTCCTCGAGGGCATGGGCTTCCTCGTCATCCGCAAGATTGTGAACATCGAGGTCTAACGTCATGGAGCTACTCATCGCGGCAGCGGTCTTCGTCACCATCACATTCGCGTCGTACGCGGCGCTTCAGCTCAAGGCCGGCAGCGTTGGGGGAACAGCACTCGACGAGCGCCTGGGGACCATCCGCTCGAGCAGGCCACGGCCTGAACCGCTCGTGGACCCGGATGCCTCGTTCGGGACCCGTGTGGTGCAGCCACTCGTGCGAGGGCTCACGCGTAAGGTGAACTCGCTGCTCCCATCCAACATGGAGCAGCGGCTCGAAGCCGCCATCGAACAGGCGGGTCTCAAGATCCAGCCTGGCCAGATCATCCTCCTGACTTCGATCACGGCGGGCGTCCTGCCGGTTGTGCTCACGCTGCTCATGCTGAGCGGCGGCCAGGGGTTCAAGATGCTGCTGCTGGTGTTCTTCGGCGGCATCGCTATAGGTATCTACGGACCCCGGCTCTGGCTGCTTGGCCGGATCAAGCGGCGGCAAAAGGAGATCTGGCGGTCGCTGCCTGACGCTTTCGACCTCGTCACCGCGTCGGTGGAAGCGGGCCTGGGCGTGGACGCTTCGTTCCAGCGCGTCGTGGAGAAGACGCACGGCCCGTTCGGCGACGAACTTGGACGCACGCTGCGAGAGATCCAGATGGGGCGGAGCAGGCGAGAGGCGCTGACCGACCTCGCCAACCGCACCGGCGTCGATGAGCTTCGTTCGTTCCTGAACGCGATCATCCAGGCAGAGACAATGGGTGTCTCCATCGGTACCGTGATCCGCGTCCAGACGGGTGTGCTTCGCACGAAGCGCCGCCAGAAGGCTGAGGAGCAGGCGTTCAAGGCGCCGATTAAGATGGTGTTCCCGCTGGTGTTCTTCATCTTCCCCGCGATCATGGTGGTCATCGGGGGGCCGGCGGTCATCCAGCTTCGCGACGCCGGGTGGTAATCAGCCAATGAGCGTCCGCAACGTTACGCGGGACACAACGCTAGCAAGCAACCTGGAAGCGGCCACCAACATGGTGAGCCGCTTCCGCGGTTTGATGCTGCGCCGAAAGCTCCCGGAAGGGGGCGGGCTACTCATCCGGCCTTGCAACTCGATCCACATGTTCTTCATGCTGTTCGCGATCGATGCGGTGTTCGTGGACCGGGAGAACCGCGTCACGAAGGTGGCGCGGAACGTGCGGCCCTGGATTGGGCTCGCCTTCGGGGGACGTGCGGCGCGAGCCGTGCTGGAGTTGCCGACGGGGGCGGCCGGCCCAACCGAGCCGGGCGACATGCTGGAGATCACCCTCTAGCCGACCCGGTCGTAGAACAGCAGAACAACGAGGCAGCCGGCTGCCAGGTATGGCCCATAGCTGAAGGTCTTCTTCGCGCCGCCCATGAGGATCATCACGAGCGCCGGGACACCCGCGAGCAGGACACCCAGGAACAGGGCGCTCAGCACCGCGGACCAGCCTAACAAGAGACCCTCAAGCGCGATCAGTTTCACATCGCCGAAGCCGAACGGCGTTTCGCTGACGCCGAGCATTGCCCCGAAGGCGGCCCCCAGCAGATAGAGGCCGAGCGCGATCCCACCAGCGACCGCGAAACCAATCCCGATGTCAGCCGCGGAACGGTCGGGCCATGCCCAGCAGAACGCTCCTGCGGCAATGAGCGCGGGGTACATCAGCCTGTTCGGCAGGCGCCGCCGTTCGAAATCGGTACTGCTGAGCACAACGAGGACCATGCCAAAGGCCGCGGTCAGTAACGCCGGGCCGAACTCGTAGTGATCCGGCCGGAACGCGAGACCAGCAACTGCCGCAGACGCGAGACCCACAAGCGCACGTGCGACCCAGAGCCTCCTGCCGGAGAGGGGCTCCGAGCGGTGAACCTCCTCCGAGTAAAGCCGCCATTGTTCGCCCGCGGCGAAAGCGCCGATGGCTCCACCGGCGAGCGCAGCCAACGGCCAGACCCATGCATCCACTGCCAGAACTATGGTCGGCGGCGTGGCTACCAACAAACTGCCGCCGCCAAAGGGCGGGGAGGAGTAGACTCCGCGGCCATGCCATCCGACCGCATCGACTGGGACGTAGCCACCAACGAAGCCACCGCCCTGCTGCGGGAGTACATCCGGATCGACACCTCCAATCCTCCCGGCAACGAGGCGAAAGCGGTGGCGTTCCTGGGGCAACTGCTCGAGGGCGAAGGAATCCCGATCGAGACGGCGGAGTCGGCGCCCGGGCGCTCCAACCTCTACGCGCGGATCGGCCCGGGGAGCGGTGGCCTCTGCCTGCTCAACCACACAGATGTGGTGCCCGTGGAGCGCCAGTTCTGGGATCGGGACCCCTTCTCGGGAGAGCTGGCTGACGGGTTCATCTATGGCCGTGGCACGCTGGACATGAAGGGCATGGGGATCATCGAACTGATGACCTTCCTGCTGCTTCACCGGCAAGGCCTTGAGCTCAAGCGGGGGATCATCTTCCTGGCCGCGGCCGATGAGGAAGCGGGCAGCGAGTATGGCGTCTCGTGGATTGCGGAACAGCGGCCGCAGTGGATGGGAGCCGACCTGGTCATCAACGAGGGCGCGTACGGACTGAGCGGGGTCGGGGGTTCAGACACGCCGATCTTCGAGATCGCGCCAACGGAGAAGGTGCCGTTGTGGGTCCGGTTGACGGTCCGAGGGCGGCCGGGCCACGGTTCAGTGCCGCACGGCGACAACTGCGCGGACCACCTGGTGGCCGCGCTGGGGCGAGTTTCAGAGTGGCGCCACGAGCTGCGGGTCACACCCACCATGCGGGCCAATCTCGAGGGGCTTCGGGAAGCTGGCGCGGCCCGGTGGGAAGGCGATGGAGACATCGAGGAGCTCGCCGGGAGGCACCCGGCGACCCGAGCGCGGTTGGGGAACACCGTGGTGCTCACGACCATCTCAACGGGCATCAAAGTGAACGTCATCCCGGCTGAGGCCACGGCGACCCTGGACTGCAGACTCCTGCCGGACGTGGATGTAGATGGCTTCCTCGACGAGCTGCGTACGGTCATCGCGGACAGCAGAGTGGAGATGGAAGTACTGAATCGCTCCGTGGGCGCCGAGTCGCCACTCGATGTGGAGTTCGCGGAGGTCGTCCGGGAGGTTGTGAGCGAGCTGGTGGAGGGAGCGCGCCTGGTCCCGGAGCTGACGAGCGGCTTCACGGACTCGCGGATCTACCGGCAGCGGGGCGTCCCGGCTTACGGGTTCGTGCCGTGCCTGGTACACCCGGCGGACCTCGCGGGCGTGCACGGGCACAACGAGCG
>CAYPAZ010000040.1:0-12554 GCA_964408835.1 uncultured Anaerolineaceae bacterium | reverse complement strand
TCTCAAACTCCAGCTGCTTCAGCGTCCAGTTGTAGGGGTCAAACCGGCAAAGGTCCGGCTTCTTCGAAAGCGGGAAGTAGAAGGTGTGCTCGGCCTCCGTCACTTCCACCTGGAAGCGCTGCGGCCGTCCACGCCCCGTCGTGAAGTCGATCACCACCGGCATCCGGAAGATTCCGATACGGTTCTCCTGCTTCTGGGTTTGCTTCACGGTGACGGCCGCTACTTTCGTGTCGTCCTCCCACGACCAGCTCACCTTGAACTCCGGGTGGCCCGGCCGGTAGACCCACTGGTCGAAGAACCACTCGAGGTTCCTGCCGGTTTCGGCTTCAATCGCATCGACCAGGTCCTGAGTTACGACGTTCCGGTCCTGGTGCTCGCGGCAGTACCGCTGGATGGACCGGAAGAACTGGTCATCCCCAAGCACACCCCTGAGCGTGTGCAGGACCAACGACCCCTTCTCGTACAGGTGCCGGTCGAAGAGGTCGATCGGCGCGTTGTAGACGTTGGTCACAATCGGGCGGCGGTAGCGGCTCTCGGCCTCACCGAAGTAAGCCTCGGAGTTCACCAACACGCCCTGCCGGTAATGGTCGACACCGCGGTGGTGCTCGTCCCACAGCAGCTCGAAGTACGTTGCGAAGCCTTCGTTGAGCCATCCGTGAGACCAATCGCGACAGGTCAGCAAGTCCCCCCACCACATGTGGGCAAGCTCATGGGAAATGAGGTCATCGGCGGTGTCGTCCCGCGCCGCCTTGCGGTCCAGCAGGATGTACTCCGTCATCGTCGTTGCGCTGGTGTTCTCCATCCCGCCGAACACGAAATCCCGCACCACTACCTGGCTGTACTTGGCCCACGGGTACTTCACCCCCGTCAGCTTCTCGAAGAGCGTGATCATCTCCGGGGTGTTCTTGAACGTCGACTCGCCCATCGCCCGGTCGCGCGCTTCGACGAAGTAATCGATCGCCAGGCCGTTACGGCTGGCGTCGATCCTGCTGAACTCCCCGGCCGCCAGCGTGATCAGGTAGGTAGAGTGTGGCCGCTCCTGCAGCCAGTGAAACGTCCGCGTGCCGTCCCGGTTCTGCTTGTCCTGCAACAGCCGCCCGTTCGATAACGCGAACCAGGAGCCGGGGACTGTCACCAGCACCTCGCTGGTCTGCTTCTGATTCGGGTAGTCATAACATGGGTACCAGTACCGGGAGTCTTCATCCTGGCCCTGGCTCCACACCTGCATAGGCTTGTCGGGATACCCCTCGTCCGGCTGGATGAAGTAGAGGCCCAGCCTCGGTGTCGCACGGTAGCGGATCGCGATCCTGAACTCCTGCCCGCGCTTCCTCGCCTCGCCGATCTCGACGCGCAGCCTCGTCCCGTCGTACTCGTAGCTCGTGGCGCTCCCGGCGACGCTGACGGAGTCGATTTCCATCTCAACCGCGTCAAATTCGACCTGCGAGAGACCATCGTTGAGCGGCGCCACCGTGTGCGTCGCGGTCCCCCGGATCGACTTCGAGCTCGGGTCAACTCGGAGCTCCAGTTTGATGTGTCGCACATCCACTTTCCGGTCGCGCGGCCACTGGGGCTTGGTGCCCGGCAGACCGTGCTGGTTCTCATCGGCGACCGCCCAGGCCCGGCCGCAGCCGGCGCCTTCGCCCAGGGTGCTACGTGAAGGCATCGATACCCCTTTCAGGGAGGACAGAGTGAGTCGATCCTACCCCACGCCACGGCCCCGGGCGACGAATGATTCAGGATGCGTTCGCCTCGAGCCACGCCAGCACCTCTTCGCCGTGGCCGTCCGGCTTCACCTTCGGCCACGAGTGGGCGACCTTCCCCTCCGGGTCGATCACGAACGTCGATCGGAGGATTCCCTCGTACGTTCGGCCGTACATGTTCTTCGTACCCCACGCGCCGTAGGCGCGGGCCACCGCGTTGCCTTCGTCCGCCAGGAGCGAGAAAGGGAGGTTGTACTTCTCCCTGAACTGCGCGTGCGAAGCCTCGCTGTCGCCGCTCACCCCAAGGACAACCGCTCCCCGCGCCCGGAGCGCCGCGTGGTTATCACGCAGATTGCAGGCTTCCTTCGTGCATCCCGGCGTGTCGTCCTTCGGATAGAAGTAAAGCACCACCCACTTCCCTGCCTGGTCCGAGAGCGTGACCAGCTTTCCATCCTGATCGTTCAGCGCGAACTCCGGCGCCGGTGCTCCAGCCTGGGGCATCCCTGCTGCCATGGTCATTCCTCCCCGTGGTGTGTCGCCGGATCGTATCAGCAGCGCCGGCCCGCACGTCAGCCCGAGAGCTCCTCCGCCAGACGCAACAGGTCATGCCTTGCCTCCGGGTGCGAGTGAGCCACCACTTCCTCCAGCGGGACCTCGACCGGACGCCCGCCCTGCATCCCGATCATCACCCCGTGGCGACCCTCGATGAGAGCGCTGGCTGCATTCGCGCCGCTCAGCGACGCCACCATCCGGTCACGTACTGTGGGGTTCCCGCCGCGCTGGATGTGCCCCAACACCACGACCCGGTAAGGGCGGTCAACAATCGCGGCGATCTTCTTCGCGACCTCGTAGGCGCCGCCCGCGTGGTCGCCCTCGGCCACCACCACGATGTGACTCCGCTTGCCTTCGGCCAGGGTCTCCAGGATCCGGTCCGCCATCGCCCGCAGGTCCTCTTGCCGCTCAGGGACGCACACTCCGGCGGCGCCTGCGGCCAGCGCCGTGTTGAGCGCGATGGCGCCGCTGCTTCGCCCCATCACTTCCACGAAGAACATCATCCCGGTCGACTCACCGGTATCCCGGAGTTGGTCGATCGCACGGACGGCTGTGTTCACGGCGGTATCGAATCCGATCGTTTCCTCAGTACCCCAAACGTCGTTGTCGATCGTCCCCGGCGCCCCCGCCACCGCGAATCCGTGCTCCTCCTGGAGTGCGAGCGCCCCCCGGAAGCTTCCGTCGCCGCCCACCACGATCAGCCCTTCGACCTCCGCTTCGCGCATGCCTGCAACAGCCTCGGCGCGCACATCCGCGTCCATGAACTCCGGGCAGCGCGATGTGCCGAGGAACGTCCCGCCGCGCTGGATCTGGTTGCCCACCTCCCGCACGCCAAGCGGGATGAACTCCCGCCGCACAAGACCACTGAAGCCATCGATGTACCCGACCACCTCCACGTCGTTCCGCAGCGCCGTCCGCACGGCTGCCCGGATGCACGCGTTCATGCCGGGCCCGTCGCCGCCGCTGGTGAGGATCCCGAGGCGTCTCACATGGTTACTCTGGCGGGCCATCGTTGACAGCGCAAACCTGCTCCCAGATCTTCTCCCTTTACCCTCAGGTTGGAAGGATGCGGGCGTGTATTGCCCGGAGAGCGCGGGCTGCTAGCATCCGGTGCCATGGGACGCTGGGCCGGGTTGGACAGGCGGTGGAAGCTCGGAGGGGCTGTGGGCCTTGGGGCGGTCGTCGCCGCCCTCGCTGGCATCACCGTCGCTGTGCTCGCAGGGTCGGGTGGGGGTTCCGCTGATGATGCTTCTGAGACCCCATCCCCCACCGTGGCCACGGCCACAGCAACGCCGAGCCGAACCCCCACGACCACGCCGACGCCCTCCCCGACACCGATTCTCTACAGCGGCATCTTCGATGGCGTGGTCATGACCGCGGAGGAGTGGGAAGCCCGGAAGGATCTCCTGCCAGTCGGCTTGATGATCGATAACAACCCGGCCGGCTTCCCCCAGGCAGGCCTCGATAAGGCCGATATCGTCTACGAAGCCTTCGTCGAGGGCAGGATCACCCGCTTCCTCGCCGTCTTCTGGCGCCAGGATGCCGACTTCATCGAGCCCATCCGCTCCGCCCGGACGCCGTTCGTCATCTGGGCAAGTGAGCTTGGCCTCCTATACGGCCACGCCGGCAGCGCGGACTTGCCCGGCCCCGCCTGCGCTGGCTGCCAGATCCGCGAATGGGGCATCCTCGACGTCGACTCATTCCGCACCGGCTCCGGGACCTACTACCGCGATACCCAGCGCCCCGCCCCTCATAACCTCGTGACCACCACTCAACGCATACGTGACGCGGGGGCTATCTTCGGCTACTTCGGTCCTCCCACGGTTGAACCGTGGCTGTTCAAGGACGATTTCGAAGACACCGAAGCGGCTGAGGCCGTTGGCGGCATCGAAGTGCTGTGGGGGCCCCGCAACTTCAGCCGCCACATCGTCCAGTGGCACTGGGATGAGCCGTCGAACACCTACCTGCGCTTCACCTTCGGCGTCGCCCACACCGATGCCCTCACCGCCGAGCCACTGCGCTTCAAGAACGTTGTCGTGATGGTGGCCCCCTGGCGACACGCGGATTCCGCCGGTCACGTCACGTACGAGCAGTATGGCACTGGCCCCGCGACCGTTTTCCTCGATGGCAAAGTGATCCCGGCCGAGTGGCGTAAGGCCGACCGGACCTCGCGGACGCGCCTCTTTGACCTTGAAGGCAACGAGATTCGCTTCAACCGCGGAAACATCTGGGTCCAGTTGATAGGTCCCGGGGAGCAGGTGACGACGGCCTCCGCTGCAGGAGAGCTCGCCGCCCTCCCGCCCTACACGCCACCATCCGTGGGAAGCGCCGCCGATCGCGACGACACGCAGCCGCTCGCTCCCACCGCCACCACTCCACCCCCCACGGCCGCCCCAACCGCGGAACCGTCTCCGCCGACGCCAACGACAGCCCCTGCCCCCACCGAGCCCGCGGACGAAGAAGCGGACTGACTACTCATCACCCTGGCGCGGATGGTGTCCGTTTCGCCGGACGCAGACGTGCCCGGCCGGGTCGAGTGGTGCAGTGCACAATGGGCACGGAGGCCTCCCCGCAGCGACCACTTCGACGATCTGGATGCGCAGCTCGTGCGCCCGGCGGTAGTCGAACCGCACCGAGATAGTGCTTCCCTCCGGATCGTCCTCCTCCACCGAGTCGGAACCCTGGACCACGATGGCGCCTTCGTCGCGGTTGAGCCCGAGCGACAGGCGCACGGCCCTCAACTCGCTGGTCACCGAGAGCGGGAAGGGCGGGTCTTCGAGCGCCAGTTCGAGCGGTGCGCGCTCGTAGCGGTAACCCTCGCTCTTGAGGATGCCCTCCAGCGCTTCCCCAAGCGCTGAGAGCTGCTCCTTCTCGAGCCAGAGAGAGGCCGAATCACCGCCCGCATTTAGCGCTCTGAGGCGAAAACGTCGCTGGCCGGGTTCACCTATGGCCTCGGCCGAGACGTGGATGAGCAGCCCGAGATCGTGCGTGGCCATGGGTGGCCCATCGTACCGGAGGCTACGAGTACGGCGCAGCGCTACCGGCGAGCGCGCGGGTCGAGAGCGTCCCTGAGCCCGTCACCGAGGAACGTGAAGCAGAGCATCAGGATGGCTATGGCGGTGGCCGGCACCACGATCATCCAGGTGTTGACCCGGAAGTACACGTATCCGTCCAGCACCAGCGTCCCAAGGCTCGCGTTCGGAGGTTGAAGCCCGAAGCCGATGATCGCGAGCACCGCTTCCGCGTAGATGGCAACCGGAATCCCGAATGTCACCGCCACGATGACTGGCCCGAGCGTGTTCGGCAGCATGTGCGTGAACACGACCCTCCGCGTCGAGGCGCCCATCGACCTCGCCGCCATCACGAAGTCCGATTCCTTGAGGGAGAGCATCTGGCCGCGGACGAGTCGCGCGACCGTCACCCATCCCACGAGCGCGATCGCAACGATCACTTGCAGCACCGGGCCCGGTAAGCCGGGTATCTGTGGGTCCCCGTTCCCGAGAATGGGCCACGCCCTCTCGCTGAGGACGGCCCGCATGAGCACGATCGCTAAGAGGTCCGGGAACGCGTATGCGACGTCCACGACGCGCATCAGCAGATTGTCTGTGAACCGGCCCCCGAGCGCCGCCGCCGCCCCGATGCTGACTCCGATCGTGACGATGATCAGCTGCGTCCCCACGCCGATTCGCAGCGAAATGCCCAGACCTTGCCAGGCTCGGGCCCAGATGTCTCGCCCCAGGTTGTCCGTGCCCAGAAAGTGGTCCGTGCTTGGGTTCTGGTGCGCGTTGCGCGGGGCCACAGCCTGGGGGGTATGGTGCTGCACTGCCGGCACCGTCGAAGTCAGCACAGCCATCGTGATGAAAACGGACAGTATCACGAGTCCGACAATCGCCAGGCGGTTGCGGATCAGCCGCTGGTAGGCCTGGCTCCACAGGCCGCGCTGCTTGGTTGTAAGCGTGAACTCCGGCACGTCCGCCGTGAGCGTCGGGTGGGTTGCCGTCATCTCAGTACCGGATCCTCGGGTCGGACACCGCGTACGCGATATCCACCGCCAGGTTGATCAGCGCAATCACCACAGCGAACAGCAGCGTGGCGCCCATGATTACCCCGTAGTCCCGCAGCTGGACTGCCTCCACGTAGATAGTCCCGATCCCGCCAATGGCGAAGAACCGCTCGATGACAAACGAACCAACGATCAGGCCGGCGAAGATCGGCCCCGCGACCGTCAGAATCGGGATCAGTGCGTTCCGTATCGAGTGGCGGTTGATGACCGTGACTTCGCGGAGGCCCTTGGCCCGCGCTGTCCGGATGTAATCCTGTCTCAGCACTTCCAGCATCGATGCGCGGGTGATCCGCGCGATGAACGACAGCGGAAGTAGGCCCAGCGACACGGTCGGCAAGACCATCTTCCGGTAGTTGCCGAACTCCCACCCCAGGACATCAAACCATCCCGTCCTTAGCGCAACGAAAACGATGAGGAACGTTGCGATCACGAAATTGGGGACAGACGCCCCGAAAGTCGCCGTGAATACGCCTACGTAGTCGGGCCATCGATTCTGATTCAGCGCCGAGACAATCCCAAGCACCAGCCCACCCACGAGTGCGAACGTGAACGCGCACAGGCCTAGCTGAATCGTCTTGGGGGCCCGGCTGGTGATGATATCGGTGACGGTCTGGTTCCTCTGGTACGAGGAGCCCAGGTCTCCCCGGGCGAGGTTCTTCATGAAGGTCGCGTACTGGTCCCAGATCGACCCATCGAGGTTGTACTTCTTCTCGAGCGCCGCGATGGTGGCCGGGGGCAGTGGCCGGTCCTGCACGTCAAAGGGCCCGCCGGGGACCAGGTGCATGAGGAAAAACGTGATCGTCGCGATGGCCCAGATGAGCGGAATGAGCGCGAGGGTGCGTCGGATGATGTAGCTCGTCACTGGGCGAGTCCATTGCCGTTGGAAGTAAGGTGCCGCCGCTGCGGGATGACTAACTGCGCCACCCGGGGAGGGATGGATCCCATCCCTCCCCGGGTGAGCTTATGGTCGGCGAAGCCGAGAGCGATGTTGACTACTGCTCGAGGTACCACTCCTCGGGAGCCCAGTCGCCAGCCAGGAGGCGGTCCTGCGAAGTCGCAAAGTCACGCGCACCCTTTAGCTTGGGGCTGATGAGGATGTGGCCGGCCGAGTGGTAGATGACAGCGATGCCGCAGAGCCGAGTGGAAACCAGCTCGTTGATCTGCCGGTACTGGTCGAGCCGCTGCTCGTTGTTGGTGTTGTACTGAGCCTGCTCGACGAGAGCATCGATGTCAGGGTCGCTACAGTTGTACTTGTTGAGCCCGCCGCCCGTGTCGAACAGGCCCAGGATCCAGTTCTCTGGGTCCGGGAAGTCCTGGTGCCAGCCACCCGGGAACAGCTGGAACTGCTCATCCAGGAACCGTCGCGACCGCGTCGGCGCGTCGAGAACCTCGATGTTCAGTTCGACGCCGATGATCTCGCGGTATTCCTGCTGGAGGAACTCAGCCATGGCCCGGTTGCCCGGCGTGTCACGGATGATGAAGCTCAGCGGCGGGACACCCGCGCCGTTCGGATAGCCCGCGCGGGCGATCGACTCCGCTGCAGCCTCCGGGTCGTAGCCGATCTGGTCCTCGAAGGCGTCGGGGCCGGAGATGCCCGCAACGTCAGACGGGATCCAGGTCGTGCTCGGGATGACCGCACCCTGCAGGACGACATTCGCGAGGGTGTCGCGGTCGGTGGCCTGCGAGATTGCCAGCCGGAGGTCGAAGTTGGCCAGATGCTCGTCGTTCATCTGCATTTCGATGCCGATGGTTGTCGGAGTCTGGTAGCTGTAGAGGTCGTTCGGGAACTCGGACTGCAGAGAGTTCAGGTTCGCCGTATCGGCGAGCGCCATGTCGAGTTCGCCACTGCGGAACGCGTTGTTCGCCTGCGCGGTGTCCTCGATGTAGCGGAAGGTTATCTGGTCCAGGTAGGCCGCGTGGGCGCCGGCGTAGTGCTCGTTGCGCACGAAGACCATGGTCTCGCCTTCGGTGTATGCCTGGACCTTGAACGGCCCGTTGTAGACCATCTGCGTCGGGCTGAGCCAGTCCGCGCCCGGGTCGGGCAGGATGTGCTCGGGCACCGGCCAGGTCATCCACAGCGCGAGCAGCATCGTGAAGGTCGGCTGCGCGTTCTGCACCGTGATCCGCACAGTGGTGTCATCGACTGCTTCCACACCGACGGCAGCGCGGAGCGCTTCCTTCTCGGCGTCGGTCGCCTCGGTGGCGCCGTAGTAGTCATCGCAGCCGACGATGTTCGACAGGATGTACTGATACTGACCGGCATTGTCGGGGTTGCAGGTGCGGTGAATGCCGAGGACGAAGTCCGAAGCCTTCAGGTCGTCTCCGTCAGACCACTGAAGGCCGCTCTGGAGCGTGATCGTATAGGTCAGCCCGTCGTCCGAGATTTCCGGCATCGAGGCCGCCATCTCGGGGACAGGGTTGTTGTCCTTGTCGATCTTGTACATGCCGCGCCAGACGAAGGTCTGATGCCCGATGTCCTGCGCAAAAGCAGAGTAGTGCGGGTCCCATGACTGGAACTCCACATAGTGGACGGTGATCGAGCCGCCTGTGGGCCGGTCACCGTTGCCGTTGTCGTCGTCGTCGTCGTCGTCATCGTCGCCACATGCGGCGACTGCGACCAGGGCCAAGAGTGCGAACGCGCTCAAGACCAGGCGGATCCATTTGGATTTGGTCATCGTCCTGGGTTCCCTCCTCAAATTCGATTGACCGTTCGGTAAGTTGCGGAACGTTTCGCTTAAGGTCAACCGTTCTTGACCTCGCGAACGCCCTCCTTCATCCATGTTTAACTCGATCTCACCTCCTGCTGGCCGGGGCGCGGCGTTCGCGTGGGCCTGCACGGCCGATAAACGAAAAGGGTGACGAACCCTGTGGCCCGTGCACCCCTCATTCCGGTCGCTGTCCGCGTGGAGAGTCGCCTCTCAGTCGGTCCATCCGTCATAGATACGCCCCTCGCGCCACCTATGGATTTCTCTGTACTCCCTATAGCTCCCCTGGCGCCGGTTCGGGACAGAATACTAGGCCTCCATCGGCCATGGTCAATCGCCGACATTTGTAGCGTCCATCAACCGCGCGCTCTGGTCGACCCCCGCCCGTTCCAGCCCTATCCTTTCCGCCATTCCATAGCGCTCCCGCGAGGTTCCATGCCGCCCCGTGTGCTTGCCATCGTGAGTGTCCTCGGTCAGGACCAGAAGGGCGTCGTTGCCCGCATCTCCACCTACCTCGCGGAGAACAACGTCAACATCGAGGACATCGAACAGAGGGTGGTCCGCGGCCAATTCCTGATGGACATGCTGGTCGATATCACCGAGGCCACCCTCTCTCTCGATGAGCTTGTCACCAGCCTCCTCGGCATCGGCGACGAAATCGGTATGGACATACGCGTCGCGCTCCACAACCAGCGAGAGCGTAAACGTGTCGCCGTACTCGTCAGCAAGGAGCCCCACTGCCTCGAGCAGATCATCGCCGACCGCGAGTCTGGCGACCTGGTGGGCGACCTCGTCGTGGTGCTCTCGAATCACGAGACCCTCCGGCCGGTAGCAGAACGATCAGGCATCCCGTTCTTCTGGAAGACCGCCGAAGACAAGCCAGCCCACGAAGAGTTCCTGCTCGAAAAGCTCGGCGAGTACCAGGCTGACCTCGTCGTCCTCGCCCGCTACATGCAGATCCTCACCCCCACCGTCGTCCAGCCATATCGCGGCCGGATCATCAACATCCACCCGTCACTTCTCCCCTACTTTCCAGGCGCCAACCCTTATCGCCGCGCCTGGGAAGATGGCGTGCGCGTCACCGGCTGCACCGCGCACTTCGTCACCGAAGAGCTCGATGCCGGGCCGATCATCCTCCAGGATGTCTTCCAGATTGAGGTGGGTGTTGACTCCGTGGATGACGTGCGGGCGAGGGGTCGAGCGCTGGAGGGCAATGTCCTCAGCCGCGCTGTGCAGTTCTACCTGAACAACGAGATCGTCGTGCTCGATGGCAAAGTGGTCTTCAAGCCGGGGATGCGCACGCTGCTTCGCGGCGGCTAAGCCCGGACTCGCCCCCGGCACTCTACGCAACGGCCGTAGAGCTCGACCGAATGGCCCTCCAGCTCGAACCCACGACCATCCGCCTCAGCCTGGATGATCTCGTCCAGCGCCGGGGCAAGGAACTCCTCCACCCGGCCGCACTCCCCGCAGATGAGGTGATGGTGGTGGCCGCTGAGCGAGACCGAGTACCGCACGCTCCCGTCCTCCAGGGGGACCCGGCAAATGACGTCCAGCTCCTGCAGCAGCTTCATCGTGCGGAAGACCGTAGCTCTCCCAACGCCCGGAAGCCGCGCGCAGAGGTCCTCGACTGTGAACGGCTCCGGAGCACCGGCAATCGCGTCGAGGACAGCCCGGCGCGGGGATGTCACGCGGTAGCCGATTCCCTCCAGCCGCTCGATCGTGTCCGTTGCCAGTGTCACTCCCTGATCGTATGGAGCCGCCGGTTGCGGCGTCAACGACCATCGCCGCGAAGTTCCCGCGCCGTGGCGCGGTGACGCCCCTTGAACGAGAGGATGAGCAGCGGCCTTATCGTCCAGTACTCGATGAACTCGCCGACGATCGTCGGCAGCAACCGGAACGCGATGGCGTCGGTGAGCCGGCTCCCCTCGCCGTCCGCGGCTATCTGGTGCTGATGCCGCCACTCCCGGAACGGGCCGCGCTCCTGCACATCCTCGACGAGCCGGCCCGGCACCAGCCGCACCACGCGGGCCTCCCACGTGACCCCGAACGGCCCGGCGCTCAACCGGAATCGCTGGAGGTCGCCCTCCTCGGTCAGCTTTGGGTCGGAGATAACGGTGAACCGGGGAAAGCTGGGTGAGATCCGCGCGAGGTTCCGCACGTCGCTGTGGAACTCGAACAACGCCTCCGCAGGTGCGTCGAAGTGGCTGCTGTACTTGAAGGTGGTCACGCCAACACCCTAACCCCCTTCCGGCGGGGGCACGGTCTGCCTCCCGACACTGTGCTGCTCACCGCCTCGATTGTGTCGAACCGGTTACCTTGAGAGGGAACCTGCGTTGCCCGGTCGGGGCCGCGGGTCCGGAGGCCGCAATGAACATCCTTGTCGCAGGTGGGACCGGGTTCGTCGGTGGAGGTATCGTCCGGGCGCTGCTCGAAACGGACAACGCCGTCTCCATCCTCACCCGCCGGCCGCCCCTGGACGACCCCTACGCGGGCCGTGTGACCTACGTGACCGGGGACGCCACCGACCCCGGGACCCTCGGCGAAGCCCTCGCTGGCAAGGATGTGGTCATCGACGCCGTTCAGTTCCCCAACTCACCGATTGAGAACCCCGGGAAGGGCCGCACGTTCGAACGCGTCGACCTCGGCGGCACAAAGAATCTCGTCGACGCGGCGAAGGCGGCGGGCGCGAAGCAATTCATCGACATCTCGGGCGCAGGCGCCGCCCCGGACGCGAAGTACCACTGGTCCCGTTTCAAGTGGCAGGCGGAAGAGCACATCAAGGGGTCGGGAGTACCCTACACAGTGTTCCGCCCCAGCTGGCTCTTCGGCCCCGAAGATGTCGCCCTCAACCGCTTCCTCGGATTCGCGAAGTTCCTGCCGTTCATCCCCGTTGTCGGCAGCGGCAAAGCGCGGATCAACCCGCTCTTCATCGACGACCTCGGGGCCCACGTCCGTGCAGCGGTCGCCAACGACAGTGCTATCGGGAAGACGTTCGAGATCGGAGGACCTGAAGTCCTGACGATGAACGAGATCATCCGAACGGCCCTGAAGGTTGCAGGCAAGCGCCGGTTCTTGTTTCCACAGCCGAAGGTCTTCATGAAGCCCGTGGCTGCCGTGATCCAGGTCCTCCCCGGGCGCCCGCTAACCCCCGACGCCATCGACTTCATCACCATGGATGGAGTAGCCGACACGACCGAACTCGAAGCCACCTTCGGGCTCCGCCTCACTCCCCTCGCCGAGGGGCTCGCCACCTACCTGGGCCCACGGGAGCGTTAGCGCCCTTTACCTGCCGCCTCGCCGGAGCGCGTAACCTTCGGGCATGGCCTCCATGAGCTGGTTAAGGGGCCCGGCGCTTGCGGCGCCCCTCCTTCTTCTCGCCTGCGGCGATGATGACGCCGCCGACCCCACCGCAACCTCCGCCGCACCGACCGCCACCTCCACTGTGCCTAACTCCCCGACGTCGGCCGCCGCGACACCCGTCCCCGAGGTCAGCCCGACATCGATCCCGCTCACCGCCTACACCACGACCGAGTA
>CAYPAZ010000039.1:3610-12558 GCA_964408835.1 uncultured Anaerolineaceae bacterium | reverse complement strand
GTGGACGCGACTTCCTGCGCCGCCGTGGAGCCGGCCTCGCGGATGTGTTAGCCAGAGATGGAGATGGTGTTCCTCTTCGGCACGCTCTCGTTGCAGTAGGCGAAGACATCCGTGATGAGGCGCATGGAGGGCTTGGGAGGATAGATGTAGGTGCCGCGGGCGATGTATTCCTTGAGGATGTCGTTCTGGACGGTCCCGCCAAGCTTCGCGGGCTCGACCCCCTGCTGCTTGCCCACGGCCACGTAGAGGGACAGGAGGATGGCGGCCGTGGAGTTAATGGTCATTGAGGTGGTGACCCTGTCGAGCGGGATGTTGGCGAAGAGCGTCTGCATGTCCTCGATCGAGTCGATGGCGACACCTACTTTGCCGACTTCACCGGCGGCCATGGGGTCATCGGAGTCGTAGCCGATCTGGGTGGGGAGGTCGAAGGCGACGGAGAGGCCGGTCTGGCCCTGGGCGAGGAGATAGCGGTAGCGTTGGTTAGACTCCTCGGCGGTGCCGAAGCCCGCGTACTGGCGCATGGTCCAGAAGCGGCCCCGGTACATGGTAGGTTGGATACCGCGGGTGAAGGGGTATTCGCCGGGGAACCCGAGAGCGGCGACAGTGTCGAGGCCATCGAGATCCTCGGGCGCGTAGATGGGCTCCAGGGGCATCTGTCCGGTGGTTTCGAAGGACGGCTGGCGTTCAGGGGTACGCGACACCGTCTTCGCGTAGGTGCCCTGCAGCCAGTCGTGTTTGGAAGAGCTAGCCATGCAGAAGGGACTCCGGGAAAGGGGGACGGGCCGCGGCCGACCCGCGTGCGTTCGCGAAGGCAGTATAGGGTCGGGCGGAAAGGGGCGGCAAACGTGTTATGTGCGGTCAGTCATCCGAGGGGGAGGGGACAAGGAGAACAGGCCGGTCGGCGGCGCGAACGACCGCGTCAGAGGTGGATCCGAGCGCGAGGCGAATGATGCCGCCGCGGCCGTGGGTCGACATGACAATGACCTCGCAATTCTTCTCTGCCGCGTAATCGATGATGACATCCAGGGGGCGGCCGGAACGTACATCCCACGTTTCCCCTTCGAGCGCGGCTTCCTGCATGTAGGCTTCCGCGGCCTCGTAAAGCTTCTGGGCGATATCGCCCATATCGGCCATGGGACCCATCGGCGTCATGGTGAATTCGGCCATGGGGTTGTAAACGCGGAGGAGGTGGACGTTCGCGCCGGCTGCCCTGGCCAGAGCGCGGCCGGGACCCAGCGCCGTCTCGGAGCGCTCGGAGCCATCAAGGGTAACCACGACATTCGTGATGGAGGGCGCGATGCCACCAGACTTGTCGACGAGCACGGGCACTTGAGCGGAGCGGACGATCTCGTCGGCGACGCTGCCCTGGACCATCCGCTTGAAGCCACCGTGGCCGTGGGAGCAGATGATGATCATGGAGGTCCCTTCCCAGGAGGCAGTGAGGATCTCGTCGGCGGGGTCGCCGGAGAGAACCTCGGTGGTGACCTCGAGCCCGGAGAGCAGCGGGCGACCGGCAACGTCTTTGAGATACGCCTGGACATCAGTGGGGCCGGAGTCATCGGGGACGACGGTGAGGAGGTGGAGGCTGTCGCCGAGGGTGCGAGCGAGGAGCGCGGCCCAGCCGAGGGCTTCCTCTGCGAGCTCTGACTGGTCAAGGGGAACGATGATCCGGGACATGTGGGGTTGCTCCTGCGTTTACTCGGGCCAAGCCTACTTCTCCGGCGGAGGAAGGGCGACTGCCGAAGGATCCCTGCATTGGGACCGAGAGGCCCGAAGTTCGGCGTAGGAAAGCCGTAAGAAATTGAGGGTTTTCCCGGGCGTGGATCAGGATACTCCCCGGTATTTACTTAACGGATTGTCGTTGTATACTCTGCGGCCTTAACCCTGTTTGTGAAGGCACTCGAGGACCTTTATGTTATCGACCTCCGCGGCGCGCCAGTTCAAGAGCTTCTTGCTTATCGCGCCGCGCGAAGTCGAGACGCTCCCGGTGGTGCGGGCATTACACGGCGGCGAGTTCGCGGTGTTGGAACGATTCCCGGACGAGCACGCGATCCAGCTTGCGGCCGGGAACGAATTCGCGCTGGTGGGGCTGTTCGTGGGGGCTGACGATGAGCGGGCGCTGGCGATGCTCGAGACGCTGGCGGGGCGAGAAACGCCGGTGATCGCGGTAGTGATGGATGGTGACTCAGCGCTGATCAGCGCGTGCCTTGAGTCGGGCGCAGACGCGTGCATCGACCTGGGGGCGGACCCGATGGTGGTGGTAGCGCAAGCGAATGCGGTCCTGCGACGGCGCAGGCCAGCGGAGGGGGCGGTGGGCGAGGCGCCAGGGATGCTTTACGTGGGGGAGATATCGGTCGATATTGACCGGTGCGAGGTCGAGCGCGCAGGGGAATACATCCCGTTGACCGCGTCGGAGTATCGGATAGTGGAGTACATGGCCCGGAACCCGGGCAAGGTCCTCCGCCCACACGAGATTCTGAACGCGGTCTCCGATGGGTATGTGTACCTTCCGCGTGAGGCCCAGGACGTGTTCAAGGTGTACGTGCGGCGCATCCGGAAAAAGCTGGAGCGCTGTGAGGCCGAACCCCAGTACGTGGTAACCGTGCGGGGAATTGGCTACCGCCTGGAGGGGGGACTGGCCCCGGCCGCGAAGGCGGTCGAGGGAGTCCGTACCGCCTGAACGCCAGCCCGGGCCGGCTCGCTTGCAGCGAGAGGACGGGATGGCTTCCGTGGAGCCGAACGAACCGGAGAACCTTATCGGGCGCCTGAAGGACGTGGTGTCGGGGGACACCGCGTTGCGGCAGCTTCGGCGCCGGTACGATGCGCTGCGGCACGACTACGAGGTGTTGCTGGACCGCATGGACGAGCTGGAGGGCTCGATGGCGCGGGAAGCCGCCGCGCCGCAGCAGGCGGCCGCGGACCCAAGCGCGCAGGTGGAGTATGTGTCGGAGGGACTGGTATCCCCTTTGCTGCGGCTTCGGGACGAGTACCTGGCGGCAGCGGGCGGCATCCAGGCGATTGTGGAGGGGTTGGACGGCCTGGCGGCAGCCGCGTTCAAGGGCCAACGACGCGGAACCGGCGGTGACAGGCCCGCCCCGATCAGAGAGCACCCGGGGGAGCGGAGCCGATCGGTGCAGGTGGACGTGAAGGGCGGGGACTTCGGCGAGCTGCTGGACTTCCAGGAGCAGCTTTCTGCAATCGAGGGTGTGGCGCGCGTGTCGATCAAGGCAATCGACACGGAACGGGCGACGCTTGTCGTGGAGCTCTCCAGCGACAGCTAACCCCGGTGCGGTTCCCGGTGTTTGCCCGAAGCGACACTCCCGGCTCAACACGCGTAGAATTGCGACAGCTTTCCCCGGAAGGGCACGAGAAATGTCCGAGACCAGGGCACCGCAGAGAACCGACAGGTTCTCGCTCCCGCGGTTGCAGCGTTCGATGATCCCTCGAAACGCGCTGCTGGAGCGGCTGCACGCCAACATCGGCAACGGGCTCGCGGTGTTGCAGGCGCCGGCGGGCTACGGGAAGACAGCGCTCGCGGCGGACTTCGGGCGCGAGGTGGACTTCGAGACTCGCTGGGTGACGCTGGATCCATCTTCGTCATCGCAGGAGGTGTTCGCGGAGCAGATCTGCCGGGCGCTGGTAGGGGACGAGCATTCCTGGAAGCCCGCTGTGGCGGGGAAGAGCGATGACCTCCGGGCTTACCTCGCGGCGGCGGTGCAGGAAGCTCAACAGCAGACCGACCTTCCTATCCTGCTTGTGGTGGATAACGCGCATGTCCTCCGGGATTCGGAGGCGTCGGCGGAGCTGATGGGGTGGTATCTGGAGACGCAGCCGGGCGGGTGGGAACTTGTCCTCTCCGGCCGCGATGCTTCGTGCCTGGTGGAGGTCGATCGGCGGACTGCCGCGGGCGAGTGCCTGATGCTGGGGAGTGCCGAGCTGGCATTCACCGAAGAAGAGATCGCGGAGCTGGCGAGGCTCAAGAGCACCGCGGTGAGCGCAGCGAAGGTGATGAAGACGACGGGTGGCTGGCCCGTGGCCGTGATGGCAACCCTCGCGGGACTCCTCCCGGAAGGTGGGCCGACGGCGGACCGACAACGGGCGGCGTGGGAGCGGTACCTGGTGGCGGAGGTGTGGTCCGGGGTTCCCGCGGAAATCCAGGACGCGCTGCTGCGGGCGTCACTGCCGCCAGCGGTAGATGCGCAACTCGGGAAGGAGCTCCTAGGTCAGCGGTGGCGAACCCTGCGGTCGTGGTTGTCGGAGCACGACTTCCTCTACGAGCCGCTGGCGGGCGAGACGGTGAGGTTGAACCCGATGTTCCGCGAGTTCCTGATGGCGGAATACGAGCGCAGGGATCCTTCCGGGGCGGCCGCGGCCGCGGCGGCGTGCTGCGAGGCGTTGGAGCGGCGGTGCGACGTGGCGGACGCGATCGAGCTGGCGCGGTTCAGCCGAAACGGTGAGGCGCTGGCCGGGCTGCTGAAGCGGCACAGCAGCGTGTTGCTCGAGCAGGGAGCATATGCGCTGCTGTGGCGGGCGTTCGAGAACCTCGATCCCGCATTCCGGGAGCGAGACCAGCTACTGAACGCGCTGTACGCGCACGTACTCGCCCGCACAACCAGACCAAACCCGGCGCTGGAGATAGCGGATGCGGTGCTGGCCGACCCGGCGGCGGAGGGGCTGGCGCGCATGCACGCCATCCTGGCGCGGGTCCGGGCTCTGCGGCTCCTTGGTGACCGCGACGCGCTGGCGCATGTGTTTGATGATGTGCGGGCGGTGACGGATTGCGAGGACGCGACGATTGCGGCGGAGGTGGCATGGCAGGAGGCGCAGCTGATCCTGGCGCTGGACTCGGACTTCCTTAAGTCAGAGCGCCTGCTCCGCCAGGCTATAAACCTGGCCCAGCAGGCGGGCGCGGGGACGCTTGAACTGCTGGCACGGTCGAGCCTCGGCCAATCACTGACCATGCGAGGAGAGGCTCCGGAGGGAGTGAACGAACTGGCGAAGGCGGCGCACGGGTGGCGCGCGCTGAAAGGGACAGCACACCTCGGCTGGGTGTTGAACAACCTCGGGATGGGGTACCAGGGGATCGGGGATTACGCGATGGCCGTGGAGGTGTTGAAGGAGGCAGTGGCGGAGGGCCGGAAGTGCGAGAACGCGCGGAACGAGGCGTACGCGGTCGCATCGCTCGGTGATGCGGAACTTGGGCTGGGGAACTACCAAAAGGCCAAGGAGCAGTTCGAGGAGGCCATCCGGATCACGGCAACGGACGTACTGGACGAGTCGCTCGCGTGCCTTTCCATTGCCGGGCTTTCCGGGGCTTTGCTGGGCCTTGGGGACACGCAGGAGGCGGCGTTCTTCTGCGAGCGGGCGTTGCTTATCGCGGAGAATTTCGGGAACCCGTTCGAGCTGGGTTCGTGCAAGCTGCAGATGGCGTGCGTGGAGGATGCTGCAGGGAACCACGACGAGGCCGTGGCGCTGGCGCGGGAAGCGGTGGAGCTCTTCCAGCAGATCAACGCGCTTGGGCCGCTGCGGCTTTCGCTGTACCGGATGGCGCGGTTCCACTTCCGGGGCAACCGGAGGGGCGAGGCTGTGGACGTGCTACGCGAGCTGGAGGCTGCGCTCGACAAGCCGTGGGGTTATGCGGCACTGCAGCCGGCCATCCGCGAGCACGTGATGTTCGCCCAGTGGGTGGCGGCCCGGAACCACCTGGGGCACCAGTTCCGGGAGCTGCTGGAGCGGCATAGCTTCGACTCTCCGGCCAGCGAGCCGGAGCAAACCGGGAAGTTCCCAAGGGTGGTGGCGCGCAGCCTCGGCGGAGCGCACGTGGAGGTGGGGACACGCCAGGTGACCGACGAAGCATGGGCAAGCGCGCGGGCGAAGGAGTTCTTCTTCATCTTCCTGGCGAACCGGGACGGGATCCGGAAGGAGCAGGCGGTCGAACTGCTCTACCCGGGGCTACCCGCTTCCAAGTGCAACAGCGCATTCCACTCGAACCTCTACCGGGTGCGGCGCGCGATCTACCACGAGAGCATCGTCAAGGACGGGTCGAGCTACCGCCTGAACCCGGAAGGCGATTTCGCGTGGGACGTTGCCGAGTTCCAGGCGGCGCTGGATAGCGCACGACAAGTGCCATCGGGCGAGGGTCGCGAGCAGGCGTTCCAGGAGGCTATCGAACTCTACCGGGGCCCGTTCGCGGAGGAGTTCTACTCGGAGTGGGCGGAGGGGCTGCGGGACCGACTCCATTCGGAGAGCTTGAGGGCGCTGACGACCCTGGCGGGGCTGTACGCCTCGCGGCGGCAGTATGACGAGGCGGCCGGTTGCCTGGAGCGCGTGCTCGAGCGGGACCGGTACAACGAGAATGCGGCCTTCGAATTGGCGACGTTCCGGGCGCGGGCGGGGGATGCAAGCTCGGCGCTGAGCTTCCTCGAGTCATACCGGAAGGGGTTCGAAGAGGAGATAGGTGCGCAGCTACCGCCGAGGTTCACGGAGCTGAGGTCGCGCATTGCGGCCGGGGTGGCTGTCTAAGGGCGGGCGCAAAGCGCCGGGCGGCGGTGGTGGGAGCGGGTGTCGACTCCGTTGGAGTTCTGTGACGAGTGACATCTCGCGAGAGTTTCGCGAGAGGAAGGGCTGTAGGTTCCTATTCGACGCGCCGGGAGAGCCCGCCCGGGGAAGCGTGGAAAGAGAGAACCGTCATGTCCCGAATCATCACTGCCCTTGTTGCCGTCACTTCGCTCGCGATCATCGCGCTGGCCGGCGCCGCGCCGTTCCAGCACTTCTAAGCCGAAGCCCATGGGGCTTCCCCCTCCAACCAGGGTGGTCGCTCGCCGGGAGCACGGACCCGGGAGCGACTGCCTCTGGTTAGTACTGGCCGCCGCCGTCTTCGTGGTGCAAGAGATTGGCATCTCCTTCATTGGACGGGACGGCTCAGGTGCCTGGCTTCGCGCCGGGATCTTTCTCGTTACCACGGCTGTCCTCATCGGGATGGCGCTCCACTTCCGGCGGTTCGTGGGTGCGTGGGTCATCGCGATCGGGATCGGGATGAACCTTGTGCCGATGGCGCTGCACGGCGGGGTGATGCCTGTTTCGTACGAGGTGATCGAAGCGAGCGGGGCGTTCCCTGAGATCACCCGAGAAGACATAGGGACGCAAGCCGGGAACTCAAAGGATGTGATCCTGGAGCGGAGGGACGTGCGGGCGTACTGGCTCTCGGACCGGTACTTTCTGGAGATACCGGGGTACGGGCCGAACATCTACAGCGCCGGCGACTTCGTGGCGTTTGGAGGGTTGGTGGTGGCAGTGGTAGAGGCGGCGGCGATGGCGGCTGGGGTTGGGCTTCGGCGAAGGACCGCGCCACAGGCGAGCTAGAACCCAAGCAGCAGCGGCCTGGCCGGTGGGTGCCGACGGACGGCAGGTCGAGTCGCCGCGGAGCGGAACGTCAGCGCTGACTTTCGATGCGGTCTTCGGAGATCCATGCGCCGTGGAACCCGTAGGGGACGCGCTGCGGGAGGGGGACACGGGCGATGGGCGACGCTTCGAAGTCCTGCGCTTCGATGACAACGAATTCGCTGCCGCCTGAATTGTCGTCGTAGACGTAGCAGACGACCCAGCCGTCGTCCTCGGCGCGAGGGTTGGGCCGGGGTACGAAGACCCCTTCGCCGCTATAGCGCTTTGGGCCATGGACATGCGCCTGGTTCCGGCCGGTGTGGAGATCGTACTTGATGAGTGCGTCAGCCTCGGGCATCCCGCTGCCGGACTCGAACCGCGCCGTGTAGCCGTAGCGGGCTTCGTAGCCGACAAGGCTGTCGTTGACGCGCGGGAAGTCGGAAGTCTGGTCGTCGAGGCGCTCTTCCTTCACATCGCCGGTTTCGAGGTCGAAGCGCCAACGGTAAAGGGTCTGGTCAGCATCTTCGCGGACGAGGCGGCGGGATTCCGCATCGGGGGCGACGGTTGAGTCGAGGGCACCGAGGTCGACTTCGGCCATGCGGCAGGCGTCGAGGATGACTTCGTTGCCCTGTTCGAAGGCGTTGAGGGTGTGGAAGACGTAGCAGGGATCGGATTCGAACCAGCGGATGTCTTCGCCGTTGGCATGGCGAGGGAGGATGCCGAAGCGAGCGGGGAGGTTGCGGTCGAAGTAAAGGGGGCTCTCGCCCTGCATCGCGCGCTCCATGGAGAAGACGAGCGGGAGGTCCATGAAGATGGAGTAGCGCTCGGTGACGGCGAAGTCGTGCATCATGACCCCACGCGGGAGGTCGATGGTGGTGGTTTGGGTTAGTTCGCCTTCGGGAGAGACGACCGAGTACTGGAGGTAGGGGATCTTCTCGCCGTTGGTGAAGTTCATGCCGGCCATGTTGTAGCCGAAGAAGAGCATTTCGCCGGTGCGCTCATCGACCTTGGGGTGGGCGGTGAACGCGTGCATCAGGCGGCTGTTGTAGTTGTAGGTGCCCATGGTGGTGAGGCCCGGGAGCTTGATCCAGTGGGGGTCGCCGGCCTCCCAGAGGGTCAGGAGGCGGCCATCGTGCCAGACGAGGGCGGTGTTGCCGGTGTTGCCGCGGCCGGGGCCGTTGGGGTTGTCGAATTCCGGGGCGCCGAGGTTGCTGCCCCAGAGGGCGTGGCCAGAGGCCTTTTCGCGCTTGTGGGCTTCGGTTTCGACGTAGCGGTTGCGGTAGCTGACCTTGCCATCCTTGACGCGGACGCCATGAAGCATGCCATCGCCGCCGAACCAGTGGTAGCCCTTGATGACATCGAACTGGGGGTTGGGGCCTGTGCGGACAAACATGCCTTCCAGCCCAGCTGGAAGCTCGCCGATGACGGCCAGGTCTTCGGCTTCCACCTCTTCGCGGACGGGGGCGAAGTTGCCTTCGAGGAATGGGCTCTTGACGCGCTGGGCTTCCATGACCATGGCATAACTCCAAGTTTGAGTAGGTCCGCGACATTGGAACACAAACGGCAGG
>CAYPAZ010000039.1:0-3510 GCA_964408835.1 uncultured Anaerolineaceae bacterium | reverse complement strand
TGGGCGACCGGGTGCAGTTCAACCATGTCAGCGGGATCCACGGGGTGGCGTTCGTTGGGTTCGATACTCCCAACTTGCCTATGAGCTCGGGGAGCCAGACAACGAACGCGTTCACGGAAGACGGGACGTTCTACTACTACTGCACGTTGCATGCGAGCCCGAGCCTGGCGAACGAGTTCTACCTGCAGCAGGGGGCGATGGTGGGGAAAGTGGTGGTCGGGAGCGGAGGAGCGGGGCCAACCGAGACGCCAACGGCGACAGCGACGCCAACGGAAGGCCCCACGGTGGCGCTGGACCACGACTCGGTGGTGCCGGGGGTGGCCCGCGAGTGATTGCCAGTCCCCGCGGGTAGCGGCACGATGTGGCGATGGCCGGGTACTCGGGGACGCCGCTGCCGAGGAAGCTGGGAATCAAGGAGGGGACTGTCGTACGGCTCGTGGGGGCGCCCGTGGGGTTCGAAGGCACACTTGGGGACCTGGCCCAGGGAGCGAGGGTCGAACACGGAGCGGAGAGCGGCGCAGTGGATATGACTGTGTTCTTCACTACTTCCCGGGCGGAGTTGGAGGGGCGGTTCGGGGAGATTGCAGCGGGCGTGGAGGCGACCGGGAGCGTGTGGATCGCGTGGCCGAAGCGGGCCTCGGGGGTGCCCACGGACCTGACCGAGGATGTGCTCCGCCAAGTGATCCTGCCAACCGGTTATGTCGACACGAAGGTGTGCGCCATCGATGACACGTGGTCGGGGTTGCGGTTCACGCTGCGAAAGGAGCTGCGAGACGCCAGGGGCGGCTGACAGTCAGCGGGCGCGGCCGGGTCCCATCCGCCCGCGGGCGAAGTCATAGATGCCGCGCCAGGTGGCGGTGACGAGGTCCCGGCGGCCTGTGGCGAGCCAGAGGAGCGAGCGGACGAGGCGGGTGGCGAGGAAGTAGGTCATGAACGCCCAGACGCGGGGCCCGCGTCCCAGGTGCTTTCGCATGAGGTAGGGGCGATTCCGGGAGAGGTAGTAGCAGCCGAAGGGTGAGAGCTGGCCACCAAGGGTGGCTCCTTTGAGGTGGTGGACGACCGAGGCGGGCTGGAGCATGAGGGTGAAGCCGGCATCGGTCGCTCGGCGGCACAGGTCGGTGTCGTCGTAGTACACGAAGAAGGCGTCATCGAGCAGTCCGACCTCCTCGAAGAGGCCGATAGGGATGAGGAGCGCGGAAAGGTTCGCGGTGCCGACGGGGCGGGGGCTGAAGTCCAGGGCGCGTGCGGGTTTGCCGTGGACGCGCTCTTTCCAGGCGCCGCGCCACCAGTCGAATTCGCCGGCCGAGTCGTCGAGGAGGTGGTCGGTGCCGGCGAGATAGGTGCGTGGGGCGACGAGCGTGCGTGGGCCAGCAATGGCGAGGAGAGGTTCGAGGAAGCCGGGCTCCACTTCGGTGTCGTCATTGAGGAAGAGGATGTAGCGGGCGCGGCCATCGGCCAGGATGGCCGCGATACCGCGGTTGCAGGCGCCGGTGAAGCCGAGGTTGGTGTCGTTGCGGAGCACGGTGGCGGAGGGGTCGGCGGCCCGGACGAGGTCCGGAGAGCCATCGGTGGAGGCGTTATCGACGACCCAGAGGGAACGGCAGGGGTAGGTGACACGGGCGAGCGCCTGGAGGTAGCGGGGAAGGTGAGCGCTGGCGTTGGTGGTGACGGTCAGGATGGCGACGGTGGGGGCGTCGGTCACGGGCCAGATTCCTCGCCAGAGGATGGCCGTGCGCGTGCGGCTTTTGCAGCGTCGAGTTCCCGGATGCGTTGGGCGAGCTGCTCGGCTTCTTCGCCGCCGGCATCGAGGACTTCGCGGATAGCCTGTTCCACGCTCTCGCGGACTTCCGGGGATTCGGCCATGAGGCGTTCGAGATGTTCGTGGACGACTTCACGGGGGTCGCCGATGAGGGGCATCCGGCCCTTTTCCATGAGGGCGACGCGGGTACTCATGCGTTCCACAGCGGTGAGATCGTGGGAGACCATGACGATGGTGACGCCGCGGGCGCGGAGGGTCTCGATGTGGTCGTAGCATTTTTGCTGGAAACGGGCGTCGCCCACGGCAAGGACCTCATCGATGAGGAGGATTTCGGGTTCGAGGATGGCGGCGGTGGCGAAGCCAAGGCGGAGATACATGCCGGAGGAGTAGGTGCGCATGGGCTGGTCGATGAACTCCGCGAGGCCGGAGAACTCGATAATCGCGGGCATGTGCTCTTCCATCTCGCGGCGGGTGAGGCCGATGAGCAGCCCATTCATGACGGCGTTTTCGCGTCCTGACACCTGTGGATGGAACCCGGAGCCGAGTTCGAGGAGGGCGGAGACTTCCCCATCCACTCGAACTGAGCCCTCGGTGGGTACGGAGAGGCCGGCGAGGAGACGGAGGAGGGTGCTCTTGCCGCTGCCGTTCGCGCCGACGATGCTGAAGAATTCGCCGCGTTCGACCGTGAAGCTGACATCGCGGACGGCCCAGAAGGGTGTGCTGCGGTAGCGCTGGCGGACGTAGGCGGGGAAGTGGACGACGAGGCTCTTGAGGGTCCACTGACCGGGGTCGTGGAGCGCGTAGCGCCTGGAGAGGCTCTCCACCGCGATGACTGTCTCAGACGACATCGGCGAACGAATCCTGGACGCGGATGAAGGTCCACAGGCCTACGATGAGCGCGACGACCGCCATGGCGGCGGAAATGAGGAAGCTGGGGCCCGGGAGCTGGCCGTGGAGCATGACATCACGCCAGCCCTCGGCGAGGGGTGCGAGCGGGTTCGCCCAGGTGATCCACTTGTAGCCCTCGGGGACGCGCTCGGCGCTGTAGAGAATAGGGGTGGCGTAGAAGAGCAGGCCGAGGATGACATCGGCGATGTGTTCGAGGTCACGGAAGAAGACGGTGGCGCTGCCAACGAACACGGCGACCCCGATGGTGAGCGCGATCTGGACGGCGAGGAGGAGCGGGATACCGATGATCCACTGCCACGTCGGGTTGATACCGGCGGCGACCAGGAAGATGAGGATGACGGGAAGGGCGAGGAAGAACTGGAGCGTGTTGCCGCTCACGACGCTCAGGGGGAGGACGATGCGGGGAAAGCGGACCTTCTTGAGGAGGCCGCCATTGCCCACGAACACCGTGGTCGATTGCTGGATAGAGGCCTGGAACCAGAACCACGGGAACAGACCGACCAGGAGGAACTGGGGGTAGTTGGGAATCCCGGCTGCGAGGACTTTGCCGAGGGCGAAGTAGAGGACGGTGCCAAGCGCGAGGGGCCGGGCGAGGGTCCACGCCCAGCCGAAGAAGCTGCCCTGGTAGCGGAGCTTGAGGTCGCGGATGGTGAGGGCGCGGAGCAACTGGAGCGTGGCTTGAGGTCGCCAGGGGCGGCCGGTGCGCGCCGGGGCGCTAACGGTCATGCGGACAGGGTAACGGGTAACGGGCAACGGGTAACGGGTGACGGGCAACGGACAGGAAGGGGATCGGCGAGGTCGTGGTAGTCTTGAGCGCGGTGGCCAGGGCGAGGAGGCCGGTC
>CAYPAZ010000038.1:0-12779 GCA_964408835.1 uncultured Anaerolineaceae bacterium | reverse complement strand
CGTGAGGACCTGGAGTTTGACGACGCCCTTCGGGCCCATCACGTCGACGGTGTCGCCGACTTCCTTGCCAAGCAGCGCGGAGCCTATCGGGGACTCGTTAGAGATCTTCCCTGACGCGGGGTCCGCTTCGGGCTGGCCCACGATCTGGTAGTGGACCTTCTTACCCTCCTGGTCGACCCGGACACCACTCCCCACCTGTACGTGGCCTGCGCGGTGTGCCTCTTTCTCATCGATGATCTGGGCCCGGCGTAGCTGATCCTCGATTTCCAGGATCTTGCCCTCGAGCATCCCCTGCTCTTGCTTCGCGTCCTCGTACTCGGCGTCGGTCTGGCTCGTCCCCTGCTCCTGCGCCGCATGGATGCGGTCGGCAACCACCTTGCGTTCCGAGCGCAGTTCTTCCAACTCCTGCTCGAGCTTCTGTTTTCCCTCACTCGTAAGGAACACTGGCTTCTCTGGCATTTCTGTACCTTTGGGCCTCGGCGCCAACAAAAAGACTGAGGGCTTCGCGGCACCTCAGTCAGCGAAGATTACTGGCCCCAAGTATACACCAGCCCACGCCAACGGGGCGGAAATCCCTGCGCGCTCCGCGGTCGCGCGAGTACGCTCAGGGTTAAGCGCCACCGCGCTCCCCGGGTTGTGCCCAACCGCGACGGCCGGATAATCGAACCCGAGGTCCGCCTTGCGCTACGAAGCTGATCACGGCACTCCCGGCCCCACCCACCGGCACCGATGACTCGAAGGCAGCCCATGAACGGGCCCGCGGGGCTGAATCGGCGGGCCTCCGGACCTCCCTTCGCCCAGCTGGTGATCCTCGGCGCGATCGTGCTGGGGCTGCTTGCCGTAACGACGTTCCTCGTGGCGCGGGCGTGCGGGAGCGATGAGTGCTCGGACTACTTCTGCGCGTCGAGCGAGGCAGCTCCCGCGCCCGAGGGCTACCGGCTGGTTACCAGGATCTTCGAGCACAACCAGGCCACCCCCACCCCCCAGGGTTCCGACCTCCAGGTCCTTCTGCCGCTGACTGTGGACGGAGTGGATGGCAGCGGCCTGACCTTCTACGAATTCGACCCCCTCGAGCGCACCTGGACGCCCATCGCAGCCGCGACACTCGCGCCGGAAGGCGGTCGAGTCACCGGGCTCCTCAACTTCACCCCCGCCTACCTGGCTGTGCTCCAGAGGGTTTCACCCGCGGGCCAGGTCGTTGCCTATCTCACCCCCGGGACTTCGCTCCATCCCGACGCCGTGGGACGCGTCACCATCGTCCACACCCGCGACCTCCAGCCCGCGGGCGACGGGTCGCTCACCGGATCCCTCTCAACCCTCAACCCCGACCCCTCATACCAGTTCATTCCGATGGTGTACGCCGACGCCGCCACGGATGGATCAGTCGCAGCTGTGACGTCCGTCCTGAGCTCCGCCACCACACGCACCCAGCACGTGACAGCGCTCCTCCAGACGGCCATCCAGCCAGGTGTGGCCGGTATCGATATCGCGTATCTCGACCTGCCCGCGGACCAGCGGACCTCGTTCACGCTCTTCGTGGCGGAACTTGGGCAGGCGCTCCGCTCGTCAGGGAAACTGCTCACCCTTACCCTCCCCCATCCGGCACGCAGCGGCCAGTCGTTCGAAGAGGGCGCATACGACTGGGCAGAGCTGGCGAAGTCCGCCGACTTCCTCAAGCTTCGCCCCTACCTGGACCAATCGACTTACCGCATCGTTATGCCCAGCCTGCTCGACTACCTGGCAACCAGGGTCGATCCGGCCAAGATCATCCTCACCGTGTCGCCGCTGGCTACCGAAAAGGGCGCCGGGACCGACGGGCTGCGCACGCTGACCATCGTCGAGGCCATGCAGATTGCCACCCGCCTGGCAATCCAGGAGAGCGGCGGCGGGCAGATCCACACCGAGAGCGTCTATGACGTGGCCGCGGTGAACATCAACAAGGAAGCCGGCCGAAGCGGTATGGCATGGTCACCAGAGACGGCGACGGTTTCGTTCACCTACGACAACCAGGGCGGGCGAACGGTCTTCATAGAGAACGCGTTCAGCATCGGGTTCAAGCTGGAGTACATCCGCCGCTACCGCCTCGGAGGCGTGGCCGTGGCCGACGCCAGCGACAACGTCTACCTCGGGAACATCTGGACCGCCGTGATCCCCTTCGCTGTCAGTGGCCAGCCGCAGCTGCTCCAGCCCAACTCCAGCGACCTGCAGCCCGTCTGGCGAGTTTCCGGCGGACTGCAGGAGGGTGGGGTGCGGGGCGTGCTGCAGTGGACCACGCCGGCACAGCCCGGTAGCTACTCGGTGTACCTCACGCTCAGCGACGGCGTCGCACTCTTCGAAAACGAGCTGGTGGTCACAGTCGTGGAGCGGGAAGCGGCTGCATCAGCGGCTCCCTCCAACTGATGGCCGCCCGCGGCGTCCGCATCACTGGAGGTTCCGCCCGTGGCGTTCCGCTCACCGAGCCAAGGGGCATGCGCCTGCGCCCCACATCCGGGCTGGTGCGCGAGGCGGTCTTCAACCTTCTCGGAGCCAGGGTTGAGGACGCAACTGTGTTGGACCTTTACGCCGGTACCGGGGCCCTCGGGATCGAAGCGCTCAGCCGTGGAGCGAATTCCGCAACCTTCGTCGAGACCCACGCGGCCGCCTGTGCTGCCATCGTCCAGAGCCTCGCCCGCACCGGCCTCGCGGACCACGCCACCGTCATCAGGGCCAGGTTACCGGGAGCTCTCAGTCAGCTGAGCGGCACCTTCGACATCATCCTCATGGACCCGCCGTACACAGCCGACGACGCGGCCGAGACGCTTGTCGGTCTCGCCCCGCTTCTTGCCCCAGGCGGGCTGGTCGTCTACGAGCACGGAAGCCGATACAATCCGCCGGAACGCCCACCGGGGCTGCGCAGGGGGGACCGCCGGGTCTACGGCGATAGCGCGATTTCCATCTACCTGCCTGAGGAGAACTCATGAGGATCGCCATCTATCCCGGTGGCTTCGACCCGGTCACCAACGGCCACCTGGACCTCGTCCGCCGCGCCGCCAACCTGTTCGACAGGGTGATCGTCGGAGTCTTCGAAGCCAAGAGCCGTGACGCGATGTTCAGCTGGGACGAGCGCGTTGAGCTCTTCACGCGGACTGTAGAGCCCTTTCCCAACGTGGAGGTGAAGGGCTACACAGGACTCACGGTCGAGTTCGCGCGCCAGCACGGAGCAGTGGCTATCGTCCGCGGCATCCGCGCCGTCAGTGACTTCGAGGCGGAGTTCGCCCAGGCGCTCATGAACCGGAAGATGGCACCCGAGGTGGAGTCCGTGTACCTCATGGCGAACCAGGAGTTCCTCTATGTGAGCGCCAGCCGCATTCGCGAGGTCTCGCGGCTTGGCTTCGACGTGGCCGAACTCGTCCCCGCGCACGTGCGCACAGCGATCCGCGAGAAGCTCGGACTCGCCTGACCTATCCTGCCCTCAGGGAGTCAACCGCTTGGAGATCCTCGGCCTGGTCGATGCCCTCGAAGAGCTCGTCGTGCAGGCGCGCCGGCTCCCCGTCGGCGGCAACCTCGTTGTCGACCGCAAGCGCGTGCTCGACGTCATCGACCAGATGCGCCTCGCGGTCCCCGGGGATGTCCGGGAAGCGGTTCAAGTCCTCGAGACCCGAGACCAGATCCTCTCCGAAGCACGCGAGCATGCACGCGCACTCATCGACCAGGCTGAAGCGGAGCGTGCCCGCCGCCTCAACGACAGTGAGATCGTCGCCGAAGCTCAGGAGCGCAGCCAGGCAATGCTGCGCGACGCCGAGGCTCGCGCCCGGGACATCATCTCCGACGCGGAGTCGACCGCGGCCAGGCACCTGACCGAAGCGGCTGAAGCCTCCCGCCGTCAGATGGAAGACGCGGACCAGTATGCCCTCGAAATCCTGCGCCGCCTGGAGCAGCAGCTGCAGACCTTCCTCGAGTCCATCCGCCAGAGCATCGACGCGGTGCAGGAGCGGCGCTGATCCGTATGATTCGCTGACGCCGTCACCATGCGGTGCCGCGATTGGGGGGACACCATGGCAGACTTCGAATACACCATCGACGGCCGAATCGGGTGGATGCAATTCAACCGCCCGGAAAAGCTCAACGCCATCACCTACGAGATGCTCGCTCTTATCGAGGACGCCGTGCGCAGTGCCGGAACGGATGATCGCGTTCGAGCGGTCGTGCTCACGGGATCGGGCCGCGCTTTTAGCGCCGGCACAGACCTCCAGCAGCTCTCGGAGCGCACACCGACAACCGGCCGGGCCGAGAGCTACGCGACGACCTACGCCCCAGAGCGCCCTGCCCCGTGGACCTTCGCAAGCATCCAGAAGCCAACCATCGCGGCCGTCAACGGTGCCGCTGTCGGCCTCGGAGCAGAGTTCACCCTCCAATGCGACTTCCGGCTCGCAGCGGAGAGCGCGCGCTGGGGCTGGGTGTTCGTGCACCGGGGCCTCGTGCCCGATACAGCCGCAGGCTCATGGCTGCTTGCGCGCGTGGTCGGTCTGCAGCGGGCCGCTGAGATCCTGTTCAGCGGGGACATGGTCGATGCCGCCACCGCGAAGCAGATCGGCCTCGCGCTGGACGTGGTTCCCGACGCCGAACTGGCCGATGCCGCCGGCGCCCTGGCGAACCGCGTCTCACGCGGCTCACCGCTCGCGACGGGCGAGGTGAAGCGACTGCTCTACCGCGGCCTCGCCCGGGACGCGCAGGAGCACGTGAGCGACAGCTCGGCCACCATCACGCGGCTGTTTGCCTCGGAGGATTTCAAGGAAGGCGTCCGAGCGTTCCTCGAACACCGCGACCCCGATTGGAAGGGCCGCTAGCCTTCGGGATCAGGCGGACGGCGCCGGCTGCCTCTTCTGCGCGATGATCGCGTCCAACTCGAGCTTCAGCCGGTCAAGCACCGTCTCGTAGGGGAAAGCACCCAGTTCCTCGGTGCCGCGTTTCAGGTTCACGAACGTGGGCGCGCACCAGAGGCCCAGGTCCGCATCGTCTGTCTCGCCCGGGCCGTTCACGCGACACCCCATAACCGCGATAGTTATGTCGTATTCCTTCGCGTACTGGGACATCTCCTTGACCTTGAACGCCAGGTCAACGAAGGCTTCGTTCTCGACCCGGCTGCAGCTGGGGCAACTGATGATGTTCAGTCCGTGGTCCATGAACTGAGGCACCGAACGGAATCGCCCGGCTTCGATGTCGGCGATAATCTGCCGCCCGGCTTCCACTTCCCGCCACTTCTCCGCGAACGGCAGCGTCAGCGACACCCGGATCGTGTCGCCAATACCCCGGCTCAGGAGTTGCTCGAAGGCGATGCGTGTCTTGATGACGCCATCCGGCATGAGCCCCGCCTCCGTCACGCCAAGGTGCAGCGGCACATCAGGCCGGGATTCCGCAAACCGGACGTTCCCCTCGATCACCTTGCGGGGGTCGCTGTCCTTCAGCGACACCACGTAGCGCGTGAACCCAAGATCGTCGAGGAAGCGGCAGTGCTCGAGCGCGCTCTCTACCATCGCGGTGACTCCATCGAGCCCGGGCTCGTCCGCGCCTTCGAACGCCTCGGCCTTCTCCGGGTCCACCGAACCACAGTTCACGCCGACTCGAAGGGCACAGTCATTCGCCGCTGCGTGTTCGGCGATGAGGGCCACCTTGTCGCGGACAGGCTTCTCGCGCTCGTGGTGGTACAGGTGGCCAGGGTTGTACCGCACCTTATCGACGTGCGGGGCCACGCGGGTGACGAGCCGGTAGTTCTCCTGAAGGTCCACGACCAGGTTCACTCCGGGCGTTTGCTCGCGGATAGTGGCGAGGCAGTCGACGTCCTTCTGGCTGTCGACTGCTACCCGCACGAGGCCTGCGCCTGCCTCGTGGAGCATCCTGGCCTGCGCGAGCGTGGACTCGATGTCCTGGGTACGTGTGGCACACATGGACTGGACAACAATCGGGTTGCCGGCCCCGATGGTCACCGAACCAGCACGCACCGGCCGCGAGTTCGCACGCTTCACGCTCCCAGTCTATCAGCGCCCGCCGGTAGCGCTGTTAAGGGCGCTCACGGGTTACCGCGTTAGGTCGGCCGTTCGTACAGTCAGGGGCCATGTCCGAGCCGGCTAGCGCAACAACGCGGCGCAGGGTTCGCCTCCCCTACCCCCTGGCGCTCTCGGTCTTCCTGGTGCAAGTCGCCGTCGGGATCGTGCTTTTCTCGTTGTTCCAGGAATACGTGCCGCGCCAGCTCGGCGCCGGGGACGCCTGGGCCGGCTATCTACTCTCGGCCTACGGCGGTGCGCGGTTCCTCTTCGAGGCGCCGACCGGGGCGATCTCGGACCGGATCGAGCGCAAGCTGAGCCTTCTCATCGGCTATGTCCTGATGCTCCCGGCACTTGTCCTCATGGCTATCTTTCGGGATGAGTACGCCTACCTGGTGTTCTCCGCGATGCTCGGGTTAGCCACCGCATTCCTTTGGCCGGCCACGTACTCCATGGCCGCCGACCTCTACCCCGCGACCCACCGTGGCCAGGTAATCGGCCTGCTCAATCTCGGTCAGCTGTTCGGCTTCGGGGTGGGAGCGCTGCTGGGAGCGCTCGTCGTCGAGTCGGCCCCCGCGATCCTGTTCGCCGCCGCGATCGTGTCGGTCGCTGCCGCCCTGACGGCGGCAAGTCTCGGGGTGCCGAGCTACCGCAGCGCCGGACTCTTCCGGCGAGTGCACACGCCCAACCGCTCACCCGTCTGGGCAATCATGACCCGGCGTCTGGCGATCCTGAGTGCCCTTGTGCTGCTGGTGAGCGCGGCAGTGAGCATGATGATCCCCGCGATTCGGCCATACGGTACTGACGAACTCGGTGTTTCGTTCGCGAAGCTGACGGCAGCGCTGATCCCCGCGATCGTGGTGGCGGCGCTGTTCTACATCCCCGCCGGCCGGCTGGCCGACAGGTTCGGCCGCATGCGGCCCCTGATCGCCGGGGAGCTGCTGGTGATGGTTGGGCTGTTCGGAGTGGCGGCCACGGCTTCCCTCCCGGTAGCCGCGGCACTCGCGGGCCTGATCTTCATCGGCAACGTCTTGACGGTGCCGGCCTGGAACGCGGCGATTATGGACCTCGCGCCCGAAACTCATCGCGGAGCGATCATCGGGCTTTCAGTGGCGCTGAGTGGTCTCGGCCTGGCCATCGGGCCCGCGGTTGGAGGCATCCTCGTGGAGCAACTTGGACCGGTGGGCACCCTCCGCGTCGGAGCGCTGGTCTGTGGGACAACCGGCGTGCTCATAGCGGCGTACGCGTGGTCGTACCGAACCGCGCCGCTTCCCACCGCGGAGCATGCCTAGGGAAGCGGCGCCCCTTGCGACGGCGCGGCGGCCCGCACCAGTGCGCCGGTCAGCTCCTCGAGGGGCACGTGGAGCTGCAGCGCGGCATCCCGGAGGGTGAGGTCGTACAGGTCGCGCGTGACTCCGTAGGAACCCAGGCGCTGCATAGAGCCGGGGTGTGTCCTCACCGCCTCGTAGACCGAAACGCGGACGGGGTACCTGGCTGCCTCTGACACTTGGACCTCCTTGTGGCCCGATGCCGGGACTGTCGGACGGCCTCTGCTCACGACCAAGTTATGCCTGCCGCCACGCCACGGGAACACCCGAACCACCATCGCGGCGAAATCTTCACAAATCGCACGTTCGGTCCGCGACCGCCAGCACGCGGCCGAGGTGGTCGACCACCCGGCTCAGGTCGATTCCGGCATCCCGGGTGGCGGATTCGAGGGTCCAATCGAGATACCGGGGGGAGATGCCCAAATCTGCGAGTACGAACGCCGCGCGGCGATCGAGCCGCGCGAGTTCCACGATGCGCCGGCCCTGGATAGCTGAAGCCTTCATAGGCACCTCCTTCGTTCGACTCGAGCCCGGCGAGCGGCCGGGACAGCATGGCCGCTCGCCGGTGGTTGCAGGACGCCCTGGAGGGGAACTCGGGACGGCTGCGGTTCCGATTCGCCAGTGATGGCGGACACATCACCCGGATCGGATAGCCGTAGTTTCGGCGGCTGTAGTTTCTCCCGCGTTTCCCGGCCATGAAGATGGAGTTACGCCCCTTCCCATGCGGCTCTGGTTCGGGCTTCGGCGCGCAGATACGCTTGGTCGGATGGACGACCACACGCTCCGCGTCCTCGAGTTCGACAAAGTGCTCGCATTACTCGCCGCCGAGACCGCATTCAGCGGGGGGCGGGAGCGCGCCCTCACCGTGCGCCCGGCAACGAAGTTCAGCGAAGCCCAACGGCTCCAGCGCCTGACGGCGGAGATGCGCCTGGTCGACCAGATGGGCATCGATATTCCCTTCTCTGGAGCTGCCGACATCCGTCCCGCGATCCAGTCAGCCGCGATCGGTCAGCTGCTCGAGCCACCAGACCTTGTCTCCGCCGCAGCGACCCTCCGGACGGCGCAGCGCGGCAGGAACGTGATTGAGAGGATCGCCGATCGGGTGCCGGGCCTCGCGGAAGTGGTGGCGTTCGTCGCCGACTTCAGGCCCTACACCGACGCGATCGAGACCTCTATCGACGCCAGGGGGCAGGTAGCCGACGCAGCCAGTCCGGAGCTCGCCGCCACGCGGCGCGAACTCCGCGTGGCGGAGGCGCGGCTCGATAGCCTGGCCCAGTCTGCGCTCGCCGACGCCCTGCGCCGTGACGTTGCCCAGGAAGCCATCCTGACCGAGCGGAACGGCCGCAAGGTCATCCCGATCAAGGCGGAACTGCGCACGCGCGTGCCGGGCATCGTCCACGATGTATCTTCGAGCGGGGCCACAGTCTTCATCGAGCCGATGGCCGTCGTGGATGCCGGGAACCGCGTGCGGGAGCTTCAGCTGGCCGAAGAGCGCGAAGTGCGCCGCATCCTGCAGCGTCTGACCGATCTGCTGGGCTCAAGGGCCGAGGAGGCGACCACAGCGTTCGACACACTGTCACACCTCGATGTCCTGGTGGCGTCGGTCCGGCTGGCCCGAAGGTTCAAAGCCGATCTGCCCCCACCCGGGGACGCTGATTCGTGGCTCCAGCCCGCTGGCACCACCGTGCTGGTCGCAGCACGGCATCCGCTCCTCGTCGGCGACGTGGTGCCGATCGACGCCGACATCGGCGGTGACGCCCCGGGGCTGCTCATCACCGGGCCGAACACCGGCGGGAAGACCGTGGCGCTCAAGACGATCGGCCTGCTCACTTTGATGGCCCAGGCCGGTTTGCCGCTCCCGTGCCGTGACTCCAGCCGCCTGGTGGTCTATGAACAGGTGCACGCGGATATCGGAGACGAACAGTCGATCGAGCAATCGCTATCCACGTTCTCTTCCCACATGCGGAATGTGATCCGCATCCTGGAGCACGCCCGGCCGGGGACGCTCGTGCTGCTTGATGAGCTCGGCGCCGGGACCGACCCGATGGAAGGCGCCGCCCTTGCCCGGGCAATCGTCGAAGTGCTGCTCGAACGAGGGTGCACGGTCGTCGCAACGACGCATCATGCAGAGCTAAAGGCCTTCGCCACGGCGGACCCCAGAATTCGGAACGCGTCCGTCGAGTTCGACCTCGAGCGGCTGACGCCAACCTACCACCTCACGGTAGGTCTCCCGGGGCAGTCGAACGCGCTCGCCATCGCCCGTCGCCTGGGCCTTGAAGAGGCCGTCGTGGAACGGGCGACCTCGCGGCTGGCGCCGGAGCACTTCGAGGTGGAGCGGATGCTCGGCGAGATCCGCTCAGAACGCGCGGCGGCCGCGGAGGCGCGGTTGGGGGAATCCATCGCCCGGGCCGAGGCGGAGGCGATCCGCGCTGAGCTTGCCCGCCGGCGTGACGCCATCGAGAGTGAGCGTCAGGACGTCCTTGCCACCGCCACGCGCACCGCGGAAGACGAACTCGCCGCGATGCGAAGGGAGCTTGCGGACCTGCGGCGGCGCGCCGCCGACCGCCCCACCTTCGACTCAGCCGCGGCTGAGCAGACTCTCCGCGAAATGGACACCCAACTTGCCCGGCTCAAGGAGCAGGCTCGACCCCGCCGCCAACCCCCGATCCCATCCCCGATCGCAGCCATCGCCGCCGAGGCCGTGGAACCGGGGATGGAAGTCCATGTTCGCGACATTCCCCAGCCCGGCGTGGCTCTGAGCGAAGTCGGCGACGACGGAAAGGTCGAAGTCCAGTTCGGTGGGTTGCGCATGAAAGTCAGCGTGGAACGGATCGACCGCGTCGGCGGCCACCAGCTCTCCCCCGAGTTGCCCTCGGCCGTCCCCGAAACGCCCGCCCGGGCACACAACGTCGCAATGGAACTTGACCTCCGCGGCCAGCGGGCCGAGGAGGCGCTGCTCAACTTCGAACGCTACCTCGACGAGGCCTTCCGGGCCGGCTACCCGTTCGTGAGGATCATCCATGGGAAGGGCACCGGTGCCCTGCGGGCGGCCATCCGCGAAGCACTCACCTCACACCCCCTCGTCCGCAGCTTCGAGTCCGCTCCACCCCGTGAGGGCGGCGATGGCGTGACGGTCGCGATCCTCGCTGGCTAGCGCTTCGGCTACACTTCGCGGCGATGGCCCGCCGCAGTCCAGCTTCGCAGTCCAGCTTCGAATTCGCCGAGACCATCCCTCCGCGAGACGCGCCACTCGCAGCGCGGATGCGACCCCGCAGCCTCGGGGAGTTCGTGGGCCAGCGCGAAGTCATCGGACCTGGCTCGATGCTGCGCCAGGCGGCGGAGCGTGGCTCCATCCCGTCGATCATCCTGTGGGGACCGCCAGGGTGCGGGAAAACGACCCTCGCCCGGCTCCTCGCCCGTCAGGCGAAGGCCACGTTCATCCAGGTTTCCGCCGTCTCCTCCGGTGTCGCTGACCTCCGCCGAATCATCGAGGAGTCGAAGGCGCGACGCTCCGCCGAACAGCGCACGGTGCTGTTCATCGACGAGATCCATCGCTTCAACAAGGCTCAGCAAGACGTCATCCTGCCTCACGTCGAGGAAGGCACCGTCACCCTTATCGGAGCCACAACCGAGAACCCGTCCTTCGAAGTCGTGGCACCGTTGTTGTCACGGGTGCGGGTGGTGCGGCTCGAGACGCTCGCGCCCGAGGACCTGGACGAGATCATCGAGAACGCGCTCAAGGATGAGGAACGTGGGCTTGGTTCGCATCGGCTCTCGATGGATGAGGACGCCCGCGCCGTGCTGTTGGAGGGAGCCGGCGGCGACGCCCGTGCGGCGCTCACAGCGCTCGACATTGCCGCGGAGGAGGCAGCCGAGGCCGGGCACTCAACCGTGGGCCTGGAGCAGGTGCGCCGCGCACTCCAGGAGCGCCGCCCGTACTACGACCGTCAGGGCGACTTCCACTACGACACCGTTTCGGCGTTCATCAAGTCGGTCCGGGGCTCCGACCCGGACGCGGCGCTCTACTGGATGGCACGGATGATCGAAGCTGGCGAAGACCCCCTCTTCGTGGTCCGGCGAATGGTCATCCTCGCGGCCGAGGACATCGGCCTCGCCGACCCGCAGGCGCTGGTGGTCGCCACCGCCTGCCAGCAGGCAGTGCACTTCATCGGCATGCCCGAAGGATTCCTGCCAATGACCGAGTGCTGCCTCTACCTCGCGCTCGCTCCCAAGAGCAACAGCGCGCTGACAAGCTACGTCCGCGCCAGCGAAGAAGCGAAACGGTCCTCACACCTGCCGGTCCCGCTCCACCTGCGCAACGCGGTTACGGGGCTCATGCGGAACTTCGGCTACGGCCAGGGCTACCGCTACGCCCACGACGAGCCCGGCCATGTCGCCCGGGGCGAGAGCTATTTGCCCGAGGAACTGGGTTCGCCGCAGTATTACGTCCCGGGGGAACTGGGGTTCGAAGCCGAGGCAGCGGCTCGCCTGAAATCTACGAGGGGCAACGAATGAAGATTGATTTCATGTACTCCCGCTCCACCGGCCGGAGCGAGCACGCCGAGCGCGCACTGCGCGAGGCCATCGAGGCGACCGGTGTCGAACCCGAGATCGTCTACACCGAAGTCGAGAGCTTCGAGGATGCGAAGACTTACCGGTTCCTCGGCTCGCCTACGATTCGCGTAGACGGGATGGATGTCGAGTACGGCGAGCGCGAGCCCGAGGAGTGGCAGACCGGCACCCGCTACTACAACACCCCCGAAGGCTGGAAGCCCTACCCCCACGCGAAGCTGATCGCGAACATCATCCTGGAGAACCTCCAGCGCAAAGGCGCGCTCTAATCTCACGCGTCGTTTGCTGCCAGCAAGTCCAGGAAGTTCATGAGCATGCGTGCGGTGGCGCCCCAGATCAGGTCGTCCTGGAACCGGAACGCGGGCAACGTGTGCCACTGACCATTCACCTGCCGCCGGTCTGGCACGAAGTTGGCCGGGTCGGTGAGGTGCGGGATCGGAACCTCCAAAAGGTAAGCCACCTCGATGTCGCTCACCCTCCACGGATAGGGGTACTCCCTTAGCCACCCCACGTACGGCGTCACCCGGAAGTTGCTGATCGTGACCATGTCGTCCAGCCTTCCGAGCAGATCCACGTGCCCCGGGTCGACACCCATCTCCTCGTGAGTCTCGCGCAGGGCCGTCCAGGCGAGGTCGATGTCCCCGGGGTCCTCCGCACCACCCGGGAAACTGATTTGTCCCTTGTGGTCGCGCACGCTGTCGGTGCGCTTCTGAAACACGATGTGCGGCGTCTCCAGATGCTCATAGAGCAACAGCAGGACGCCCGCATTAGCGCGTTCCGGCGATGGCTCCACCGTCGCCGGGCTGTAGCGCGCGAGGAGTTCCCGGATGGCGTCCCTCATGCGAGTCCGCTGGCGAGG
>CAYPAZ010000037.1:0-12811 GCA_964408835.1 uncultured Anaerolineaceae bacterium | reverse complement strand
ACCGGAGCTGACGCGCGGCTTCACGGACTCGCGGATCTACCGGCTGCGGGGCGTCCCGGCTTACGGGTTCGTGCCGTGCCTGGTACACCCCGCGGATCTCGCGGGCGTCCACGGGCACAACGAGCGGATCGCGGTGGAGAACCTGCGGCTGGGGATGCAGGTGCTGTACGAGGTCGTGCGGAGGTTGTGCGCGGCGCCGTGACTCAGGGCGTGGCCGGTAGCGGAGATGGAGGGGCGCCCGGGGCGGCGGGGTCTGGCGCTCCTTCGGAGCGGGAAGCCCTGTCCTGCTCGATGGCTTCGCGGCAGTAGCGGTCGATGGAGCGGAGCGGGCGGCTCAACGCGAAGAACAGCAGCGAGATGGCGAGCGTGGCCACGGAGGCCAACCCCACCGCCACCGGGGCGCCCCAGGCCTCCGCCATGGCGCTGACGGGAAGCGTCCCCAGGGGCGTGAGGCCGAAGGTCATCATCATCAGGCTCATCACCCGGCCGCGAACGTGGTCAGGGATCAGCACCTGGATGGCGGTGCTGTTCAAGGTCTGGAAGATGCTGGCGAAGATATCGGCGACCAGGACGACGGGCAAAGCAAGCAGGAACCAGGGGCTAAGCGCGAACAGCAGGAGCGTGCCGCAGAACCCAAGCAGGGAAGCCACCATCAGACGCAAGCGCCGGTCGTTGTCGCTGTGGAAGGCGACGTAGACCGAGCCCATGACTCCACCCAGACCCGCCGCGGCCTGGAGCAGCCCAAGCCCACGGGAGCCGACATCCCAGACGTCCTCCGCGAATACCACCAGCAGCGACTGGAATGGCATCGCGAGGAGGATGGGTACGATGCCGAGGAGCATGAGCGTGCGGACCGGCGGGTCGCCGGCGACGTAGCGGATGCCGTCGACGAGGTCCCCCATTACGCTGCGATGGACCCGGTTGGGGTCGGGCGGGGAGCGGTCGATGCGCATGATCGCGAGCAGCGCGAGGGAGTAGAGGACGATGGCGACCGTGTAGGCGCCTTCTATCTTGATGAGCCAGATGAGAAAGCCAGCCGTGACCGGGCCGACCACCCGCGCGGCGTTCATACCGCTCATCTGAAGCGCCATCGCGTTCGGGAGCCCCTCCCTGCCGACGACGTTCGCAACGATCGCGGTCCGGGCCGGCATCACGAACGGGAAGATGCAGCCCATGAAGAAGGCCGTGGCAATCAGGTGCCAGAAGACGAGGGCACCGGCGACGTAGAGGCCGAGCACGACGACTTCGCCAGCGAGGAGGAGCGCCTGGCCGGTGACGATGACCTTCTTGCGCTCGAGGCGGTCGGACATGACGCCACCGAACGGGGAGACGATCAGCATCGGCAAGGCGACCGCCAGGTTCACGATCCCGAGGGCAAGGGGAGAGCCGGTGAGGTCGAACGTCAGGACGGAGCGCACCACCATCTGTCCGTTCATCGCGAAGAAGAAGGCGATGTTGCTGGCGTAGATCCAGCGGAACTGGCGGTGACGGAGCGAGCGGGTGGCGTGGCGCCAGCCGGTCAGGTGGGGTTGGATCGGGGCCCCGCCGGGCCGACCAAGAGCCATTTCGTTAGCATAGGGCTAAGGGCTGGCTGTGTCGCTTCCCGGGAGAGCCCTCAGCTCCTCCTCGAGCATCTCCAGTTGGTGAAGGTCAAGAGGTTGCGTTATGTCCCTGATGGCTTCCCGCTGCCAGCGCTGGATGAGGGACTGCACATCCGGGCGGACGGTGGGGCCACCGGGCGGCCGGGGAATGATGGGGGGCATCCCGGCGCCCAGATCCTCGACGGCGACCGCACCGCGGAGGACGCGGAGAGCATCGCGGAGGTGCCCCGGCACGATCTCCGGGGCGCCGAGGTAGCTGGCGATGGAGGTTGCGGTGGTGAGGATATCGATCAGCCGGACCGGGTCGGAGCTCATGCGCCTTCGACGGCGGCTTCCAGCAGTCGGGTCGCCTCAACGGCGGTGAGTTCCGGGCTGCAGCGGACGGGTGCGCCGATGGTGACGCGAACCCGCGCACGGGGGTGGGGCAGCCACTTGCCTTCGAAGAAACCGGGCCGCAGGACATCTATCCGCATGGGAAGCACCTGGACGCCGGTGTCCGTGGCGAGGCGGCCGACTCCGGACTTGAACCGCTGCGTGGGGCCCAGGACGGTGAGTTTGCCTTCCGGGAAGATCAGCACGTTCCAACCGTCGTCGAGCATCTTGAAGACGTACTCGAGGCTCTCGCGGATGCCTGCGCCCTCCTTGGCGAAGGGGAATGCATTCCCGAAGAGGCTCGAGAAGAATCCACGGACCCGGTTGCCGTAGATGTCCCGGGCTGCGGCGGCGACGGCGACCTGCTTCCGGAATCGGAGGGGGAGCGCAATGAGGAGCATGCCGGGGTCCAGATGCATGTTGTGGTTGGAGATGATGAGGCACGGTTGCTGGACCGAGGCGATGTTTTCGCGGCCGCGGACCTCGATGCTGTAGCCAACGCGAAGAAGGGGAATGATGAGGACGTTCTGGACTACGAAGCGGAACCAGCGGACGGGCCATCGGCGCGGCCACGTGGGGAACCGCCACTCACGGCGGAGGACGTTCCGCCGCTCCCACGCCTCGCGCATGGAGCGGACAGGCCCCTGAGGCTTCTCGGGAGGAGGATCGACAACTTCTGCTTCCGACTCGCGGCCTTCAACCCCTTGCATGGGGCCATTGTGGGGCCGCCGCGGCGATCATGGTAGGAGGGCGGCGGCGGACACTGGTCATCCGTCGAGCGTCGCGGCGAAGGCACGGACCCGGTCGGACGCCGAATCCATAAGCGGACGGAAGTGGCTGAAACAGAGCGTGTCGAACTGCAGCCCCGAGAGCTTTCGAACTGAGGCGGCGGCCTGGTCGAGGTCGGCGCTGAACAGGCGGTTGGGGAGCATGAGCCGGCCAAACCGGAACTGCATGGCATCGCCGACGATGAGGGCTCCGCGTTCGGGGAAGTGGAAGGCAACGCTCCCGGCGGTGTGGCCGGGAGTGTGGATGATGCGAAGGCCGCCCAGCACCGGGAGCTCGTCACCGTGGCGGAGGTAGAGGTCGACGCGGGCGCGGCCGGGATCCCCGATGGCGAAGAGCGGATCGCTCAGCCTTGCGAGCCACGGGTTCGCGAAGGGGTTGGGGAGGGGCGCCCGCGCCTCCAGGTGACAGGCCTCGGCGACGTGTACGCCGGTCCTGCCGGGGACCAGGTGCTGGACTTCCGGGAGGCCGCCGACGTGGTCGATGTGGCCGTGGGTGACCAGGATGGTCCGCACTTGCTCGGGGTGCCGACCGAGCTCGGCGATAGCGTCCATGATGCGGGGCCCAGAGCCGGGCGCGCCGGCATCGATGAGCGTGAGCGCGTCGGCGTCATCGGCGATGTAGGTGTGAGCGCCCCGAGTGCGCACCTCGAATAGCCCGGGCACGACCTCCCGCGTAAGGCGGAAGGGAGTGAAAGGCCGAAGCGCGGGGCGCGTCGCTGCTGCGTGGGCCATAGACCTTCAGAGTACCAGCGATGTGCCGTCCGTGCCGTTGCGAAGCGGGGGCGGTAGGCTACGGCGCCATGGAACGAACATTCGCGGGACAGTGGTCACTGATCCTGGGTGCCTCAAGCGGGTTCGGCGCCGCCATCGCGCGGGAACTGGCAACGCACGGATCGAACATCTTCGGCGTACACCTGGACCGCCGGCAGACGATGGCCGCGGTGGACGAGTTGATCGGCGAGCTGAAGGGCGAGGGCGTTGAGGTGGAGTACTTCAACATCAACGCCGCGGATGCGGAGAACCGGGGCCGGGCCGTCGGGGAGATGAGAGAGCGGACCCAGATCCCGCTCCGGGTGCTGGTCCACTCCATCGCGTTCGGCACGACGGGGCTCGGGCTCATTCCATCCGGCGAGGGCGCGAAGCTCAATCAGAAGCAGATCGAAATGACCCTCGATACCATGGGGAACAGTCTCGTCTACTGGGTCCAGGATCTGTTTGACGCGGGGCTGGTCGGCCCCGGCACGCGCATCTACGGCATGACCAGCGCGGGGAACCAGCGCGTCATCCCGGGCTATGGGGCGGTTTCGGCAGCCAAGGCAGTCCTTGAGTCCCACCTGCGGCAGCTCGCGGTCGAACTCGCCCCGCACGGCGCCACGGCGAACGCCATCCAGGCGGGCGTGACGGACACGGCGGCGCTGGCCAAGATCCCGGGTGCTGAGAAGCTGAAGCAGTTCGCCCGCACATCCAACCCGGGTGGCCGGATGACGACGCCAGAGGACGTTGCGCGCGCCATCGCGGCGCTTTCCAGGGACGGGACGGAGTGGATGACGGGGAACGTGATCCGGGTAGACGGGGGAGAGGATATCGTCGCGGTGGGATGAGTCGACGGGAAAGGAAAGGCCCCTCTTGCGAGGGGCCCTACGAGTGCATGGACGCCGGTGGGGATGAAGTCAAAGAGCAGAGCGACTCCGGGAGGGAAGGGCCGGCGCCCACCTCGCTCGTACCATGTGAAGAATATCACGAGCCGACGCCCTGTCTATAGCCGGAAGCCGGATCGTACCGATAGTGGGATAGGGGATGTCGATGGGCGGGAGGGGGCGGACATCTGCCGAGCCGAGGGCTATCGCTGCTGTTCGAGGTGCTGGCGGAGCCTGTGGGGCAGGTTGGTGATGATGCCGTCCACGCCGGCATCGATGACCCGGTCCCAGCCGGCGCGGCTGTCCACGGTCCACGTCCAGACTGTGAGCTGGCGGCGTTTCGCCTTTACGACGAGATCCCGGTCCACGCAGCTGTGCTCGACGGATATGGCCTGGCCGCCTCGCTTGAGCGTGCCCGCGAGGAGGCGGTCGACATCCTCGCCGCGGACTGGGCCGGAGATGATCGCGGCCGAGACGCGAGGTTCGGCGGCCCGGGCGCGGGCGACCATATCGGGGTTGAAGGAGTGGATGCCGACCCAACCTTTGGCGTTATGTCGCTCTACAGCCTGCAGGACCGCGTCGACGTTCTGCTGGTCAAGGTCGGGGCGGCCGGGAGTCGCTTTGAGTTCGCAGAAGACGCTAAGGTCCCCATCGACGAGTTCAAGGACCTCATCGAGCGTAGGCACGGGTTGCCCATTGCCTGCGTCGGCGCGGGCAAGGTCGGCGGCGGTGAAAGTGGAGACCGGGCCTTTGAGGTTGGTGGTGCGGTCGACGGTGTTGTCATGCATGAGGACCGGCACCCCGTCGGCCGAGACCTGGACATCTATTTCCATGGCCTCGGCGCGGGCATCGAGACAGGCGCGGACACCGGCGAGGGTGTTGGCAGGGGCTTCGCCGGCGGCGGCCGCGTGGCCGACGACAAATGGGCGGGCAGGCATGAGCCGAAGAGTAGCAGGGAGAGGGGCAGCGGTCAGAAGTGAGATGCGGGGCGGAGGTGGCGGGGAGTAGGCTGTGTGGGCTATGGACCTTCGACTGAACCCCGAGCAACAGGCGTTCCAGCGCGACGTCGCCGACTTCATCGAGCGGGGATTACCCGCCGGATGGGAGAGGGAGCGGGGCTCGCTCGATGAGCGAATGGCGGTGGAGCGCGGCGTGATGAAGGCGCTGGCAGCGAAGCGGTGGTTGGCGCTCCCCTGGCCGAAGGAGTACGGCGGGCTCGGGGCGACGCCGGTGGAGCAACTGATCTTCAACGAGCAGATGGCCTACCACCGGGTCCCGGGCGTGGTGAATATGGGTGTGGCGTGGGTAGGACCGGTGGTGATGCTGTACGGCACCGCGGAGCAGAAGCAGCAGTATCTGTCACGCATCGCCGACGGGACGGACATCTGGTGCACCCTGTACTCCGAGCCCGGCGCCGGGAGCGACCTGGCGGCGATGCAGACCCGGGCTGTGCGTGACGGCGACGACTACGTCATCAACGGGCAGAAAATCTGGACGAGCTTCGGTCATTACGCGGACTGGGGCTGGCTGGCGGCCAGGACGGACCCGGACGTTCCAAAGCACAAGGGGCTCTCGACGTTCGCGGTCAAAATGGATACGCCGGGAATCACGGTCCAACCGCTGGTGAACATGGCCGGCACCCACGAGTTCAACGAGATCTTCTTCGAAGACGTGCGCATCCCGGCCTCGCAGCTGGTGGGGGAGGAGAACCGCGGCTGGTATCACGTCGCGGTGGGGCTCGACTTCGAGCGGTCGTCCATCGGTGCGGTGTCGAGCGCGCGGCGGACGGTAGACGACATGGTGAGGGAGCTGCGGTCGCGGCAGGGCAGTGTGCCGGACGCGGTGCGGAGGGCGGTGGCTGAGCACGCTGTTTCCGTGGCGGTGCTGCGCCAGATGGCCTACACGATCGCGTGGATGCAGGGGGATGGTCTGGTGCCAACGCGTGAGGCGCAGATGGCGAAGCTTTTCGGGGCGGAGTTGCAGCAGCGAGTCGGGAACACGGCTGTGCAGCTGTGGGGGATGGCGGGGCAAGCTTCGAAGGAAGAGGCGGCGGCGGCTGGTGTGCACTACACGTATCTGCGGGCGGTGGCGAACACGATCGAGGGCGGGACGAGCGAGATCCAGCGGAGCGTGATTGCGACGCGGGGGTTGGGACTACCTCGGGAGTAACGCCGGTAGCGCGGGGGCAGGCATCCCGGCAGAATGCTGCCCGACCCAAGGGAGGGATCGCATGGGCAGCATCAGTGCAGTTGACGAAGCAACGGGCAGGAAGTTCTACCTGGACGACCCGGACGACCTGCAACCGGGCGAAGAGGTGACGTTCATCCTGAGTCTTCACGGCGGCGGGTCTGTCGGAGCGTGGCAGCGGCTCTACTTCCCGGCGTTTGAGTACAAGGAGAAGTACCGGCTCGTCATCGCGACGCCTTCGGCGGCGACGAAGGAGCCGATGCGGCGGTGGGTCGGCGAGGCGGACGACGAGCACCTGCGCAACATCGTGGACTACGTGCTGGAGAAGTACGGACGGGAGAACATTCGCGCGTTCTGGCTTGTGGGGCACTCACAGGGCGGCATGACATCGAACCGGTTGCTGAGCGATGCGTTCTTCAGCGAGAAGGTCGACGGGTGGCTGAGTCTTTCGGGCGGGCGGATCGGGCCGATAGAGCTGCCGGAGACGTTCTTCGTGCCCGTGCGGGGGCCGCGACCACAGTTCGAGGGCGATGGACCGCGGCCGGGCCGGGCGGTGGCACCGGAGGCCGACATCTCGTTCATCTTCGCGACGGGAGAGCACGAGATGGTGGCGCTGCCGGAAGCGTCTCCCTGGGCCGAGAAGTACGGGGCGGGGCCGAAGGAGCGCCTGCCGGACGTGGTGGACACGGAACCTGGAAAGATTCACGACACACTCCGCGAGGGGAAGTCGACGCCCGCATGGGGGCTGCAACCGCGGCCCGGGACGGCGGAAGTGTATGTGTACCCCGGCGGCCGCGACGGTAGGGTGATCGCGGACGTGGTACGGCTGGACAAGGGTCACACGGAGGGGCTGGAGCCGAAGGTGACGGAAACGTTGATCCGGATGATGGTGGAGGCCCCGGGCGGGAAGATGCAGAGGGTCGGGGTGGGTTAGGGCTCGTCCCGGGCAAACTCGGCGATGGCGGTGGCCGGGTCGACGATGCGCAGGCCGGGTACGGCTGCGAAGCCCCGATCGGCGGTGACCAGAGCCTCTGCGCGGCTGTTGATGGCGACCGCGGCGAGGACGGCATCAAAGGCACCGATGGACTCGACGGAGACGAACAGGTCAAGCCCCAGCAGGAGGTCCGCAGGAGTGGTGGTCAACAGATCGAACGCGTTCGCGTAGTTGCGTGTCAGGGCAGCGGAAGCGTTCCGCCCGCGACGCCGGGCGCAGACATGGGTGAACTCCTGCAGCACCTCAACCGTTGTCGTGGCCGTAAGCCGACGCTCCCGGTGTGCTGCAAGGAGGTCGCGGCACGGCTGCCGCAGCGGGTGGTCAATGCCCACTGCGTAGAGGAGCAGAGCGGTATCAAGGATCAGCACAATCCGCGTTCGTGCGCCTCGTCGAGTTCGCGACGGAGGTGCGCCGGATCGGCTGGCAGCGGCATCGGTTCGGCGGCGAGAACCGCATCGATCGCCGCGGCACGCCGACTCCAGTCGTCGTCCATGCTGTCGATGGCCTCGCGGATGACGGCGGCGACAGAGGTCCCGCGGCGCTCGGCTTCGCGGGCGACCCTGCGGTAGCGGGGCTCATCGAGCAGGAGGTGGACTCTGCGTTCGAGGGTGCGCATGCGCATATGCTAGCACATCCCGCGTGAAGGGGACGGGCAGGGCGGGCGCTCTGCACCGTATACTTCGGCGCACGACAAACTGGAGGAGGGGCAGGCAGTGGCAAGACCTGTGCTGCGCACAGCACTGTGCGACATGCTGGACATCGAGTACCCGGTGATCCTGGCGGGGATGGGGCCGGTAGCCGGGGGCTCTCTTGGCCCGGTGGCGGTGGCGGAGCTGGCGGCCGCGGTATCGAACGCCGGCGGGCTGGGGGTGCTCGGGGGGGCGGGATTCGGCCCGGACCGCCTGCGCGAAGAGATCGGCCGGATCCGCTCGATGACTGACAAGCCGTTCGGGGTGGACCTGCTGCTTCCATCGAACTTCATGGGGTCGGCGGCAGCGAGCGGTGAGATGCCCGCCGATCCGCGCGAGCTCATCCCGGCCGGAACCCGCGAAGGCATCCGGAAGCTCGCCGAGGACGTCGGCCTTGAGTGGCAGGAAATGCCACGCGAGGCAGCGCCGGCGCGACCGCCAAGGCGCGCCGGAGGGGGAATGTCGGACGAACAGATGGAGGTGGTGATCGAGGAGAAGGTGCCGGTGTTCGCAGCCGGGCTGGGGACCCCGGCGCCATGGCTCGACCGGCTTCATGCCAACGGCACGAAGGTCCTGAGCCTCGTCGGCAACGTGAAGAACGCGAGGCGCGTTGCCGCATCGGGCGTGGATATCGTGGTCGCGCAGGGGACGGAGGCGGGAGGACACACTGGCCGAATCGCCACGCTTGCACTGGTCCCGCAGGTCATCGATGCCGTGGCGCCGACGCCCGTGGTGGCGGCCGGGGGGGTCGCCGACGGCCGGGGAGTAGCAGCGGCGCTGGCGATGGGCGCCATCGGCGTGTGGTGCGGGACAGCTTTCCTTGTCGCGAACGAAGCGAACCAGCCCGAGACGCAGAAGCAACGCATCATCGCCGCGACGGACGAGGATACCAAAGTAACCCGCCTCTACAGCGGGAAGACCATGCGGAACATCACCAACCCGCTCATCGAGGCCTGGGAGGCGTCAGGGATCCAGGCGCTACCGATGGGGCTGCAGGGGCTGCTCATCCAGGATCTGGTGTACTCGGCGCGCAAGGCCGGGCGCGAGGACCTGTTGATGAACGCGGCCGGCCAGGTCTCGGGCATGCTCACGCGAACGCGCCCGGCAGCCGAGATCCTTCACGACATGGTCGCCCAGGCGGCCGAGATCCTGGGGCGGACGCTACCGGCCTCGGTCACCGCGATACCGGAGGGTTAGATGGCGGAGCAGGCACTCAGCGGGCTGAGGGTTATCGAGTTCACGGACTTCACGGGCGCGTACGCAGGACGGTTGCTGGCGGACCTCGGGGCCGATGTCATCAAGGTTGAGCCTCCCGGGGGCGGGAACCAGCGCCACACGCCGCCGTTCCTGGGCGGTGTGGAGAGCCCGGATACGAGCCTCGCGTTCTGGGTCCACAACACCTCGAAGAGGTCGGTCGTGCTCGACCTTGAGGACGCGGGCCAACGGGCGCAGGCTCGAGCACTCGCCCTCGGCGCAGATGTCGTGCTGGAGGATCAGCCGGTCGGCCATCTGGCCGAGCGGGGTCTCGGATACGAAGAGCTCAGCCGGGAGAAGCCGTCGCTGGTGTACACCTCGGTCACGGGGTTCGGGCAGACGGGGCCGCACGCGAAGTACGCCTACACGGACATCGTCGGGCAGGCGATGGGGGGGATCATGACACTGGCGGGGGAGCCAGCCGACCCGCCGAACATGATCTACGGGAACCAGTCGGACATTTCGGCAAGCATCATGGCAGCGCAGGGCACGCTGATGGCGGTACTCCACGCCGACGCGACGGGCGAGGGGCAGCTGGTGGACGTTTCGGCGCAGGAGGCGCTGTCCATGTCCCAGGAGACGGCAATGCAGACGTGGGATTTGCAGAAGAGGAACCGCGCGCGCTCGGGCGGCAGAGGAATGCTCCCACTGGAGCTTCCCGGGGCGGCCACTTATGCGACGAAGGATGGGCACGTCGTGGCGTTCGTCCTCGCGCCCGGCGGCGAGGACTTCCCGGCGATGGTGGAGTGGATGCGAGACCGGGGGCTGCAGGAGAACCTCGACGATGAGCCTTTCGCAACCGTCGCCGCGAACATGAACATGGCATGGCTGACACAGCTGATGGGCGACCCCTCGAAGGCTGGCGAAGCCCTGCCCGCGCTGATGCACATCCAGGAAGTGTGCAAGCGGTTCTTCGCGGCGCTCACTGCGGTCGAGGCCTACGAAGAGGGGCAGCAGCGGCGGCTGCTCATCGGGCTGGTTTCGACGCCGAAGGACCTGGCCGAGAACAAGCAGCTGCGGGCGAGAGACTGGTTCACACAGCTCGACATCGACGGGGGGCCGGTGGAGTTCCCGGGCGCGCCCTATCGGCTCTCGGAGACTCCGGCGGTCATCGCGCGGCCACCGAAGCTCGGTGAGCACACGGACGAGATTCTCGCGGCGCTGGGCGCCTGAGGGAGGGACATGATGAGCAAGCGACCACTCGACGGAATCCGGGTAGCGGACTTCTCGTGGTTCGGGGCGGGCCCGATCGCGACTCAGACGCTCTGCACGTTCGGGGCAGAGGTCATCCGGGTGGAGTCGGAGACGAAGATCGACTCGCTCCGGGTGGTGCACCCGTTCGCACTGAACGAGGACGGCAGTTTCAAGACCGGCTACAACGTCTCCGGGTACTTCAACAACTTCAACGCGGGGAAGCTGGGGATCCAGCTGAACCTGAACACGGAGAAGGGCCAGGAGATCGGCTACCGGATCATTGAGAAGTCCGACATTTTCCTTTCGAACTTCACGCCGCGAGTGATCGAGAAGTGGAACCTGAAGTACGAGCAGATCCGGAACGTGAACCCAAAGATCATCGCGGCGTACCAGCCCATGCAGGGCCTCGAAGGACCGCACCGGGACTACCTGGGCTTCGGGGCGGTGCTGACGCCGGTGACGGGCATCAGCTACATGTCGGGGTTCCCGGACCGGCCGCCGATCGGAGTGGGGACGAACTACCCGGACTACGTCATCAACCCCGGGCACACGATCACCGCGGTGCTGGCGGCGTTGCGGTATCGCAACCGGACGGGGAAGGGCCAACTGGTGGAGCTTCCACAGATCGAATCAGTGGTGAACACGCTGGGGACGGCGGTGGCGGACTACCTCGCGAACGGGCACGAGCAGGGGCGCACGGGAAATCGCAGTGAGATTATGTCGCCGCACGGGACGTTCCGGTGCGCGGACGACCCTGAGTCGGTTAACTCGCCGGACCGGTGGGTCGTGATCGCGCTGCGGAACGACGCAAACTGGCGGAAGGTGGTGGACGCGATCGGTGGCGGCGAGGCGGAACCGAAGTTCGACACCTTCGAAGGGCGGAAGGCGAACGAGGATGAGCTCGAGCAGCTGATCACGTCATGGACGCGGGAGCGCAAGGCGGAGGACGTGATGGAGGCGCTGCAGGCGCTGGGGGTCCCCTGCGGGGTGGTGCAGAACTCGCAGGACTTGCTGGAACGCGACCCGCATATGAAGGAGCGGGGGTACTACCAGTACCTCGACCACCCGGAGACGGGGCGGTCAGCCTACGACGGCCCGGGGTTCAGGATGAGCAAGACGCCGGGGTACCACAACTCCTACGGGACGCTGCTGGGCGAGCACACGTTGGACGTCTGTGAGCGGGTGCTGGGGCTCAGCATGGACGAGATCGGCGATTTGATGGCGGAGGGCGTGCTGGTTTAGCTGCTCCGCGCTCCCGGTTCGCCGACCACTCGAGTATGAAGTAAGTTCCCTAGCATGCCGAAGGATTCTGTCAAGCTTGAGGTTGGCGGCCGCGAGGTCGAGGTGACGAACCCGGGGAAGGTGTTCTTCCCGGAGATCGGCGTGACCAAGCTGGAGGTGGTGGAGTACTACCTGGCGGTGATGGACGGGGCGCTGCGGGGGGTGCGAGAGCGGCCGATGATCCTGAAGCGATTCGTGAACGGTGCGGATCAGGAGCCGTTCTTCCAGAAACGGGCGCCATCGCCGCGGCCGGAGTGGATCTCGACGGCGCGGGTGACGTACCCGAGCGGCAGGCAGGCGGACATGGTGGTGTGCGATGAAGCGGCGGACGTGGCATGGGTGGCGAACCTCGGCTGCATCGACCTGAACCCGTGGCCGGTGCGCGCGAACGACGTGGACCACCCGGACGAGCTGCGCATCGACCTCGACCCGACACCGGAGGCGACGTGGGCGATGGTGCGGGAAGTGGCGATGGCGGCGGGGGAGGTCCTGAAGGAGCACGGGTATGCGGCGTACCCCAAGACCTCGGGGTCGCGGGGGATACACATCCTGGTGCGGGTGGAGCCGAAGTGGGGGTTCCGGGACGTGCGGCGCTGCGCGCTGGCGATCGGGCGGGAGGTTGAGCGGCGGGTGCCGGAGATCGCGACGACGAAGTGGTGGAAGGAGGAGCGGCACGGCGTCTTCATCGACTACAACCAGAACGCCCGCGACCGCACCGTCGCTTCCGCTTACTCCGTGCGCCCGACGCCGGACGCCCGCGTCTCCTGTCCGATCACGTGGGAAGAGCTCCCGGGCGTGTCGCTCGAAGACTTCA
>CAYPAZ010000036.1:0-13055 GCA_964408835.1 uncultured Anaerolineaceae bacterium | reverse complement strand
TTGGCCGCCTGCTCGCGGTCGACTCGCGCGGCCGCAGTACGGGCCGCGCCCGGCGCCTCGCGCATGGCTGCCTCGAGGCTGCTCAGGACGTCTAGCGCTGCCTTGCGGGCCCGCTCGAGTTCGACATGCTCGACCGCCTGCCTCGCCTGGCCGATCCCGGCCTTCCCCGCCGCCGCCAGCTCGTGCGCCAGATCCGTCGCCCGCTGCTGTGCCTGCTGAAGGTCCACTGGCGGACCCGCATGGTCCCGTCCGCGGACGCGCAGTCTCGTTCGGGACTTCTTCTTCCGCTGGCTCAGTGCGTACTTCACCCCGGCGAAGGCGATAACCGCGCCCGCTCCAAGCACCACCAGCCCTATCAGGCTCCCCCGGCGGTGGCCCTTGCCTTGCTGCTCCATCGCGACATCCAGCGGCGGCGGGTCCGCTGCCGCAACCGGTTCGAAAACCCCGGCATCGAGATCCTTCAGGAAAGCGGTCACTGCAGTCGTGAAAGCTTCGGGGTTGTCCCCCGGGACGCTATGGCCCGCTTCCGGCACCACTACCAGCCGCGCCTTCGCCATTTCCCTCACGCAACGCTCAGCGACTTCCTGGGTCAGCACGTCGCTCGAGCCGCCCCGCACCAGCAGAGTCGGGACCTTCACCGACCGGAACAAGTCCCATGTCTCGTCGTTCGTCAGCGTGCTTCCAACGCGGAGCCCGTTCTCACCTTGTCGGAACCGCTTGTCGAACTTCCACGTCCACTTCCCTTCGTCGGTGGGCTTCAGCCGGAACCGCATGCGCTCGCGGATGTTCTCGATGTCGCGCCGAGGGTTGAATCGGTGCGCCATCTCGACGAACTCGTCGAACTCAAGCTCGTCGGGTCCCCGGGTGAACCGTACGATGTTGTCCACCCCCTCCCGCGCTGCCTCCGGGCCGACATCCACCAGGATGAGCGCCCGCACCCGCTCGGGGTGCTCGGCTGCGTAAGTGACCGCGTTAAGGCCGCCCATCGAGTGGCCAACCAGGATGAAACGCTCCACGCCCTGCTCCTGCCGGAATCCTTCCAGGTCTGCGACGAACGCCTCACGGCTGTAGTCCCCGTCCTCAGCCCAGCTGCTGTCCCCGTGCCCACGTTGGTCGATCGCGTAGAGGTGATACCGGTCCGCGACTCTCGTCGCGAACTCGTCGAACATGTGCCCCGACAGCCCGAAACCATGGAGCATCAGGACTGGCGGCGAACCCGGGGATCCCCACTCCTGAAAATGGAGCTTCATGGGCCCGACCTTCGCATCCCGTTCCGTATAGGTAGCCGTTGCCATAGCACACCCCCTTCGGAAGCCTGCCTTCGCTTCCCCATGACAGCCGTACCATCCTACCACCGCCTCGCCCTTCCTTCCCCTCTTCCATACTGACTGCGACAAATCTGCGAGGCACCCACCTCACCGCGTATCCCGGGCGCTATCCTCATGGCCCGCCCAGCAGCTCGGCGTGAAGGATGTCGATTGGGCGGTGGGACGCTTTCCCAGGTTCCCAGCACAAGCGTCCCGACACTTCGCGTTGCCGCTCGACCCTCCCGGAGCTTGGGACTGGCTCGAGGCTTCGGCGGGCCGGCCACCCCCTGCCCACCCACCGGGTTACTCCAGCACCACCGCCTCGTACTCGCCGCTTCGTAGTGCCTCGACCAGCTCCGCAGTAGAACTCACCTCGCGGCTAAGCCTCGTCGCCGCCACTGCGACCTCCGCCTCGGAGTGGGCATCTGACCCGCCAATCCCCGGCAGCCGGAACCCCTTCGCTAGCCCGGCGGCGGCCAGGTTCTGCAACCTCCCGTCGGACCCATTCGCAGCCTCTACGGAACTGAACCAGCGCACGGTGTCGGCGGTCACCCGCAGCAATCCGTCTCTCGCAGGGTGGGCCAGGTACAGCAGTCCGCCTTCTGACTCCGCCGCTGCAAACAGCTCCTCGGTCGCCCTGAAAGGCCCCGCTGTTCTGACCCCGAACGATAGGACGTGGCCTTCCGGCAGTGTCCACTCCACCCCGCCTACCACCGCCAGGCTCGACCGCACAGCCAACTCCTCGAGCTGCTCCTCAGGCCAGGCCACGTCGTGTTCGGTCAGACAAACGCCCCCGAGGCCCCGCCTCCGGGAGAGTTCGAGGAGCCGCTCAACGCCTACCGAACTGCAGCGGGATCTCTCGGCTGTGTGACAGTGAAGGTCAATCAACACGGGACGCTCGTGTCCTGGACCCCTACCGCGGCAGCTTGAGGTTGTACATCTGTCCCAGCAAGTCCAGGAACGCCGACATCGGTCCGGACTGCGGTTTGCTCCGCCGATACATCACGGCGATCTCCCTCCTCACCGGGTACGCCGCCTCAATGTGCACCTTGTGCAGCGTTCCCAGCTTGATCTCTCGCTCGACCGAAACCTCCGGCAGCAGCGCGATCCCAAGGTTGGCCTCCACCATCTTCTTCGTCGCCTCGATGCTATCAAGCTGCATCTGCTGATGCGGCACCACCCCGAGGTCGCGGAACAACCCCAGGATCAGTCCGTAGTATCCCGAGTCCCGGTCGAACAGGATGAGCGACTCGTCAGCCAGCTCCTCCACCGCCACCGTCCCTCGCTTCGAGAACCGGTGCATCGCCGAGACCACCAGCACCAGCTCATCCTCGTAGAGCACGATCGTCCGCACGTCCGGGTGGTTGATGGGCCGTGAGAAGCCCACCTGTACGTCGTCGTCCAGCACCATCTGAAGCACTTCGTCCGAATGCCCCGTCCGCACCATGACGTCGACTCCCTCATGGTTATCGCAGAACACCTTGAGCAGGCGAGGGAGCACGTAGGTCCCCACCGCCGGCGCTGTGCCGATCGTTAGCTGGCCCGCTGTCCCCTCCCGCGTACCCTCCAGCACGATCAGGCCGTCGTTCAGCGTCCGGAGCACTCGCTGCGCGTACGGCAGGAACGCCCGGCCCGCATCCGTCAGCTTCACACCCCGGCCCATGCGCTCGAACATGGGCTGCCCGACTTCCCGCTCAAGAGACTGGATCCGGTTGCTCAATGACGGCTGCGCGACGCTCAGCAGTTCCGCGGCGCGACTAAAACTGCCGCAGTCCGCGGCCGCGATGAATGCTTCCAGTTGTGCCAGTTCCACCGCTGTAGCTCGACCTCCAGCAATAGCCGTCGGCTATAGCTGGCACTCTACGGGATCGGCCATCGATAGACCAGACCTACCGAAGTATCAATCAACCGGCCCACCGCGACCCTCGTCTTCCTCGTCCGCAAGCGCGTCGCTGAGCGACTTGCCCTGCCCTTGAGCCATCGCCTCGAGCCGTTCCAGCACTCGGCGAGTCGCCTCGATGAGCGAGGCGAGCGCGTCCGGGCCGGGTGTCCCCTCAACCACCCGCATGAGGTCGTTGTGCGCGTGCTCCAGCGGCTTCATCACGCCAGCGTCGATCCGGTTGAGCCGTGCCCGCATCCAGTGGACGTCTCCGAACGTCGCCGCGAGGAGGTCGTTCAACAGCTGCCGTTCTGCCTCAGTCATTGGTATCTCCGGTTTGTAGAAGTCGTACGGGTTTGCGCTGTGCCGTATGTCCCGCGAGGTTGGATAGTGCCGCGCGACCTGCCAGTGGAGGTGCGGGCCGGATGACTCGCCGGTGTTGCCGCTAAGCCCGAGCAGCTCGCCGGCGGCGACGGTCGCGCCTTCGGCCACGTCAGCCTGTTCAAGGTGCGCGTACACGCTGAACCATGGCGTACCCGGGTGAGCAAGCACGACGTGAGACCCGAAGCTATGGCTCCGATCCAGCACCACCCGGTGGACCAACCCGTCAGCGGGCGCGAAGACTGGCGTCCGCATTCCTGCACGGAAGTCCACGCCACGGTGCGCGTAGAGCTCCCCGGACCGGTTTCGGTACATCTGTCCAAATCCGCCGTTCACGTGGATCGGCGGGTCCAGGGGCAAGCGGGAAAACACCAGCTCAGCCATACCCGCGCACCTTCGTTCTGCCCGGTGATGCTGCCGCGCAGGCTACCCGAAATACTGCCCGAGCACCCACTTCAGCACGTCCCTGACCGTCACCATCGCCACCACCTCTCCATCGCGCGAGAGCGGGATATGCCTGAACCCGCCGCCCCCCATCTTGTTCATCGCCACGGCCACCGAGTCGTCCTCACGCAGCACCACAGGGTCGTGTGTCATCACGTCCGTTATTGGGATGCTGCGCTCCACGCCTTGTGCCGCCACCCGCTTTAACACGTCCCGTTCAGTGAAGACCCCTACGATTCCCTCGGCCCCGACCACCACCAGCGCCTCGGTCTTGCGCTCGGCCATCACGTCCAGCGCATCCCCGAGCGTCGCGTCCGCGCCGATCACGACCGGCTTGGAGAGTTGCACTTCGGACAGCGGGAGGCTCAGCTCGTTCTCGGTGACCGGGTGCTCGGTGCTCGGTACGTCCCAGGTGCGCAGGTCCGAGAGGCAGTTTTCGCACTGATCAGTCCCCTCGATGTTCTCGTGCCCGCAGTTGGGGCATATCACGAGGTTCGACATGGTCATGGCTCTGCTCCTCCTCTCCCGGCCGGGAAAGGCGTTGGGGCCGCAGTCCACCCGCGGCCCCGGCCGGTATCTTAGCGCAGTCTGGGGCTCAGGTGACCTCCCAGGTCTCCTCGCCCAGCAGCAGTTGGCCAAAGTCCGGCGCGCTCTTCGCCCGCGCATCCTCTACCTGCTTACTCAGGAGGCCGTCGTACGTCGGCGCGTCGAGATCCCGGAACACCCCGAGCGGCACCGGATAGTCCGGGTAGTCCAACGTCGCCAGCACGTTCGCCAGCATACCGCTCGTTTCGTGGACGTCGTGCGTCAGCAGGGAGTCATCGCTCTCCGCGTTTAGCACCACCTGGGGCTTGAACCCGTCCAACGCGATGCCGTTCTCCATATCGTTCCCGAACCGTAGCGGCTTCCCGTGCTCCAGATAGATCATCCGCTCCTGCCTGACCGACTTCTCCGCGAACGCCGCGAACGCGCCGTCGTTGAAGATGTTGCAGTTCTGGTAGACCTCAACGAACGACATTCCCTTGTGCTTCGCCGCCTTGTAGAGGGTCTCCTCGAGGTGCTTCGTGTCCCTGTCTACCGACCGCGCAATGAACGTCGCACCCGCTGCCAGCGCCACCCGGACAGGGTTGAGTGGCTTCTCGGTCGTCCCGTACGGCGACGACTTCGTCACCTTCCCCATCTCCGAAGTCGGGGAGAACTGGCCCTTCGTCAGGCCGTAGATCCGGTTGTTGAACAGGATCATGTTCAGGTCGATGTTCCGGCGCATCGCGTGCAGGAGGTGGTTCCCACCGATGCTCAGTCCGTCCCCGTCCCCGGTGACGACGAAGACGGTCAGCTCCGGCCGCGAAGCCTTGAGCCCCGTTGCGATTGTTGGCGCCCGCCCGTGGATGCTATGGAATCCGTACGTCTCAACGTAGTACGGGAACCGCGAAGAACACCCGATACCGCTGATGAAGACGATGTCCTCCCGGCGGATGCCGAGGTCTGGCAGCATCTTTTGCATCTGCGCCAGGATCGAATAGTCTCCGCAGCCGGGGCACCAGCGCACCTCCTGGTCAGACACGAAGTCTTTCCTCGTCAGTACGGGCAGTTCCCCGCTGATTACCGCCGGCTCGTTGGTTGCTGCCGTTGTCATCGTTCCTTAGCCTCCCCCGAGAATTGACTTCGCCCCGAACTGGAGTTCGTACGGTGCTGCAATTCCCAGGACCTCATCGATCTTGCCTTCGATCTCCGCGATCTTGAACGGCTGTCCCGCAATCTTGTTGAAGGGGACGGCGTCCACTAGGTACTTCGCCCGGACGAGCATCACCAGCTGGCCGGTGTTCAGCTCTGGTACCAGCACGCGCTTGTACCGCCCAAGCACTTCGCCCAGGTTCTTCGGGAACGGGTTGAGATAGCGCAGCTGCGCCGTCGCGACGCTCTTCCCCGCCTTCCGCGCCCGCTCGCCCGCCGAGAAGATCGCACCGTAGGTGCCGCCCCACCCGAGCACGAGCAAGTCGCCCTCCGCCGGTCCGGTCACTTCCAGTTCGGGGATGTCCTCCGCGATGCGGGCCACTCGGCCCATCCTCGCCAGCGTCATCCGGTGGTGGTTCTCAGGGTCGTACGAGATGTCCCCGCTGTCGCCCGATTTCTCCAGCCCCCCGATCCTGTGCTCCAGACCCGGCTGCCCTGGTACGGCCCAGGGCCGCGCAAGGGTCTCAGGGTCGCGTTTGTAAGGGTTGAACGCGGTGCCGTTCACGCTCGCGTCGTTCGCGTACGCGTACGAAATCCCCGGCAGGTCATCCATCGCTGGCACCCGCCACGGCTCCGACCCGTTCCCCAGATAGCCGTCGCTCATGTAGATGACAGGCACCATGTACTTCAGGGCGATCCGGACGGCCTCGATCGCCATCCAGAAGCAGTCGCCTGGCGTCGACGGTGCGATGATCACCACCGCCGAGTCACCGTTGCGCCCGAACATCGCCTGGAGCAGGTCGGCCTGCTCGGTCTTGGTCGGCATGCCCGTGCTCGGGCCAGCGCGTTGCACATCGATCACGACGAGCGGTAGCTCGGTCATCACAGCGAGGTTCAGCGCCTCGCTCTTGAGCGCCAGTCCGGGGCCGCTTGTTCCCGTTAGCCCGATCTGCCCGCCGTACGCCGCGCCAATCGCCGCACCGATGGCCGCGATTTCGTCTTCGGCCTGCATCGTCTTCACTCCGAAGTTCCGGAGTTTGGAGAGCTCGTGCAGGATGTCCGATGCCGGTGTGATCGGGTAGCTGGCGTAGAACAGGGGCAGCCCGCTCTGGATCGAAGCTGCCACGAATCCCAGCGCCGTCGCCTCGTTCCCGCTGATGTGCCGGTAGGTGCCCGGCGCCACCTCGGCCCGGGGCACCTCGAACCGTACATGGAAGAGCTCGGTCGTCTCGCCGAACGCGTGCCCGGCCTTCAGAGCCCGGACATTCGCCTCGAGCACGTCCGGGTTGCGCCCGAACTTGTCCTCGATCCATTTCAGCGTCGTGTCCATCGTCCGGCCGTAGAGCCAGAGGATGACCCCGAGCGCATAGAAGTTCCGCGACCGGAACTTCTGCGCGGCGTTCAGCGGCAACCCTTCGAGCGCCAGCTCGTTTTGCTTCGTGATGTTGATCTGCACGAGCTGGTAGCCGCTGAGGCTTCCATCCTCCAGCGGATTCCCCGCGTACGCGGCTTTCTTCAAGTTCTGCGGGTTGAACTCGTCTTCATCAACGATCAGCAGGCCACCCGGCCGCAGGTCTCCGACGTTCGTCTTCAGCGCCGCGGGGTTCATGGCGACCAGCGCGTCGGGCTGGTCCCCCGGTGTACTGATCTCGCTGCTTGCGAAACTTATCTGGAACCCCGAAACCCCCGGCAATGAACCCGTGGGCGCCCGGATCTCCGCCGGGAAGTCTGGCAGCGTCGAGAGGTCATTCCCGAACACCGCCGTCGCCTTGGTGAACTGCGTCCCCGCGAGCTGCATCCCATCCCCGGAGTCCCCCGCGAATCGGATAGTCACCCGGTCGAGTTCTTCGACCGCCTGGCTCGGTTTCAGTGCCGGTTCTGCTGTCATCGTCCGCTTAACCACCTTCTCGCTGTTCCATGACCTGGTGAGGCCGTGGAGGCAGGTTCAGTACTTCTTCCGGGTAGGCTTCAACTAGTTCCGCAACGATGTCCCCCGCCCGCACAATCCCCGCCACAATCCCGTCCTTCGTCACGGGTAGCGTGCGGTAACCGTTCTGATGCATCACCGCCACCGCCTCGGCCAGGGACTTCGTAATGTCGATCGTCCCCGGGTTCATCGTTAGCACCCCGGCCTCCACAAGGCCCCGATCCCAGTCGAAGTCCTCATCCATACACTTCGTCAGCAAATCCCGTTCCGTAAAGATCCCGCTCAGCTGGTCTCCGTTCATCGTGAGCACGCACGATTGACCGCCATCCCGCATCAGCGCGACGGCTTTCCTGACGGTCTCCCCGGGTGAAACGATGATGGGCTGGACGAGCGGTATGTCGGCCAGTGGCTGGCTGATAAATCTGTCGAGCCTCGCGCGATCCATCGGCGGAAGTCGCTCGCAATGCCGGCAGAGGCGTGATTTGGTCCCCGCGCTCCGGAAGACGCGTCCTCTGCTCACCTCCAGTGTACGCCCTCCCCCCTTCTTGTGCAGCGGGTCCGCGAATCTGGACCCATAAAAGACGTGTATAGCTCCCCCCGCGTTCTCTCTTTTTCCTATAGCTCCCAAACCAGCGTTTGGCACCCCGGATGCCCTCTACGACACCTCTCGATTTCACCTTTGCTCAACCCTTCCAGCGTCTGCGGTACCGCCACCTTCCAGCCGATAACCAACGTGAGAGAGCGGACTTCTGCCGTACGAGGAACCATGCTGTCGCAATCGACCATCGAAGCGGTGAAAGCCGAAGCCATCGATCCCGCCCTTTATGAAGGGTTCGATCCCGTTGGCCTTCCCCGCCTTTCCCGCGGTGCTTTCCTCACTGCACTCTCCCGCGCGTTTGACCTCGCGGAGGGCCGCCCCCAGGGCCACGCCCAGCGCGTCGCCTACATTGGCATCTACCTCGCCGGCGAGCTCGGCCTCGAACCGGCCCGCATCGAGGAAGTGTTCTTCGCCTCCCTGCTCCACGACGTTGGCATTGCCGCCTCGGACTCCGGCGCTGTCCCGCTAGACACAGCCCGTGGCTCCAGGCTCCTGGCCGGAGGCGCCTCCGCGGCCGATCTCCTGCTCTCCGTCCCCCGGGGTGGTTGGGCCGACCTCGTCCGCAGCATGAAGGTCCACTGCGAAGAGGGAGCCAACGTTGCCCGCAAGCTTGGGTTCGGCGAGGGCGTCGCGCGCGCCATTGCCTCCCACCACGACTCCTGGGACGGCTCAGGCGCCCCCGGCTCGCTCATGGGCAGCCAGGTCCCCCAGGCCGCGCGCATCGTCTCCGTCGCTGACCGCGTCGAATCGATGATTGGCGCCGAGGCTTCCCCCCTCGCCGTCCGCCGCCATGTCCCCGCCATGGTCCAGGAGATGGCCGGCAAGGAGCTCGACCCCGAAGTGGCCGCCACGATGCTCGAAGTCGCCGGGCGCGATGACTTCTGGCTGGGGCTCTACGACAACGACATGCCGGGCCACCTGATGATGCTGAACTACGGGGGCCTGCTTGAGCCCCGGGAACTCTTCGAGACGGCGGGCGGCGTCTCCGACGTCGTCGATTCGCGCACGGGGCGCGAACCCGGGCGCGGGCGCCGCGTCGCCGAGTTGGCCCACCGGGTCGCCCTGGCCTGCGATATGGGCGAACGCCGCGCCGACCTCCTTCGCGTGGCCGCGCTGCTCCAGGACATCGGCACCCTGGGGGTGCCGCCGGGGCTGCTGGCCAAGCCCGACATCCTGACCATCGATGAGATGGCCACGATGCAGCAGCACCCCATCTATGCCCGCGACATTATCAGCGAGGTGCCCGGGATGGGCGCTCCCGCCTGGTGGGTGGGCTGCCACCACGAACGCGTGGACGGCAAGGGCTACCCCGGGATGCTCGCCGGGGACGAGGTACCCCCCGAGGCCCAAATCATCGGCATGTCGGAGGCCTTCGACGCCCTCACGAGTGATCGCCCCTACCGTCGCGCGATGACGCCGCAGGACGCGTTGGAGGTGATGCGCGGGCTGGGCGGATCACGTTTCTCGGAGTACCTGTTCAGCCGGTTCATGACGATCGTCGCCCCCGTTTAAGTCGCCACCGGGAGCCGTCCGGGCGCCCGTGGCAACCCCGCTTCTGAGGAAGGTCCCTGCCAAGAGGGGCCTTCTTCGTTTCCGGCGGGGTACGGGTAACGGGTAGGGGGTTGCTCATTTGAGTAGCCGGCAGAGGTCGACGAAGTGCTCGACCGCGGTCTGCCGCTCATTGCTGGTGGATGCAGCCCACTTCCGCACGAACTCGCCGGGATTCATTGCCGCGGAGTGTACTGCATCGCAGACCCGTTACCCGTAGCCCGTTACCCGCTACCCGCCCCGCCCTCTACACTCGTCCCATGCCTGCTCCCGACCTCGAGACCATCGTCTCCCTCGCCAAGCGGCGGGGGTTTGTGTTCCCTTCGGCTGAGATCTATGGCGGGTTCGCCAATTCGTACGACTATGGCCCGCTGGGGGTGGAACTCAAGCGCAACATCCGCGAGGCGTGGTGGCGTTCGATGGTCCAGGAACGGGACGACATCGTGGGGGTCGATGCGGCGTTGCTGACGAACCCCCAGGTGTGGGTCGCGAGCGGGCACGTGGCGACGTTCCATGACCCGCTGGTGGACTGCAAGAAGTGCCGGCTGCGGTTCCGGCTGGACCACATCGAGGAGGGCCAGTACGGGGAGGTGAAGCGCGACGCCGAGGGCAACATCGTGTGCCCGAACGATGGCGGCGAACTGACCGAGCCCCGGCTGTTCAACCTGATGTTCAAGACCAACGTCGGGACGCTGGAGGACGAGGGGAGCATCGCCTACCTGCCGCCGGAGACCGCGCAGGGCATCTTCACGAACTTCGAGAACGTGCTGGCTTCGACGCGGAAGAAGCTGCCGTTCGGGATCGCGCAGAGCCGTGTGAGCTTCCGGAACGAGATCACGCCGGGGCGGTTCATCTTCCGGACGCTGGAGTTCGAACAGATGGAGATGGAGTACTTCGTGATGCCTCCCGCGGACCGGGCGGACCCGAAGGAGTACCTGGAGGTGTACGAGTACTGGGTGGAGGAGCGGCTGCGGTGGTACCGGGACGTGCTGGGCATCGATGGGTCGCGGTTGCGGGTGCGTCCGCACGAGAAGGAGGAGCTATCGCACTATTCGGTCGGCACGAGCGATGTGGAGTACCTGTTCCCGTGGGGGTGGGGGGAACTGGAGGGGGTGGCGTGCCGGACGGACTACGACCTCACGGAGCACGCGAAGCACAGCGGCCACGACCTGACGTACTTCGATGAAGCGAACAACCGGCATGTGGTGCCCTGGGTGGTGGAGCCGGCGGCAGGGCTGACGCGGACGCTCGCGGTGTTGATGCTGGAGTGCTACTCGGAGGAGCCGGACGAGAAGGGGGATACGCGGGTGGTGCTGAAGTTCAAGCCGAACGTGGCGCCGATCAAGGTGGCTGTGTTGCCGCTATCGAAGAACGAGAAGCTGGGGCCGCTGGCGAAGCGGGTGCATGACCTGGTGAAGGTCCGCTGGATGAGCCAGTACGACGAGACGCAGTCGATCGGGCGGCGGTACCGGCGGCAGGACGAGATCGGGACGCCGCTGTGCGTGACGGTGGACTTCGATTCGCTGGAGGACGACGCGGTGACGATCCGGGAGCGGGACTCGCAGGCGCAGGTGAGGGTGCCGGTCGGGGGGCTGGTGGAGGCGCTGGGGGAGAGGCTGGGGTGACGGGTAACGGGTAACGGGTTGCGGGTGAAGGCTATTCGTTCTGCTCGGTGGCTTGTTTTTCGAGGGCTTTGGCGAGGGCGCGGCCCTTTTCGGGGGTGGGGTCCTTGACGACGCCGTAGATTTCGCGCCCTTCGTGGTCTTCGGGGAGGTGCTCGGTGATGGGGAGGCCGTCTTCGGTGACGAAGAGGAGGCAGTGGCAGTACTTGTAGATCTGCATCTCGTCGCAGGCGCAGATCCAGGTGCGGCGCTTCACTTCTTCGTCGCGGGGGAGGTAGAGGCCTTCGGGCCAGTTGCCGTCGGCGTCCTTCGAAGGATAGAAGTTGCAGGGGCAGAGGGGGCGGCCGAAGTTGTCGATGTTGGAGGCGAGCCCGAGGACGACGCCTTCGGTAACGAACCGGTCCGGATGAAGATGGGTGCCGGACTTTTCGGCGAACTTTTCGGCGTAGTTCCACATCTTCTTGACGGACTCGGGCTTCGGGTCTTCCACGCGCGGCTCCTCGGGGCGGGTTGGGGCCATCATAGCGGAGGATCGGAGGGTTGCGGGTGTCAGAACACATGTTCTAGAGTGTTCACTCAGTCCATTTCGGAGGATGCCACATGCAGGACATGCCACAGACGAAGGACGGGGTCGTGGACCGCATCGGGGAGGCTACCGCGCGCTTTGACTCGGCGCTGGGGGTGCTCTCGGACGAGGAGTTGCTGGCGCCGGGTGCGGGCGGGGCGTGGTCGCGCCGTGACGTACTGGCGCACATCTACGCCGACACGCGCTGGTTCTGGGGGCAACTCCGGGCGATGCTCGAGGAACGGTCTCCGGAGCCGGGCGAGTGCTATGGCGACTACACGCCGCCCGGCGACCGCTTCGACATGAGCACGGTGGACGGCCGGAACGCGTTCAGCATCGAGCGGACGAAGGGGATGAGCCTGGGGGAGGTCCGCGCCGGGCTGACGGAGTACCGGGGTCGGCTGCATGAGCTGGTGGAGCGGGTGCCCGAGAAGGAGTTCGGGGTGCTTTACACGATCGTGGAACACGGGGACATCGGTTGGGTGCGGAGGGCAGTGGAGGGGGAGGAGGGGTTCCCGCCGTCGCCGCTGTGGCGGTGGGTGGCGGGGGCGACGTGGCACCACTACGAGGAGCACTTGCCGGACCTGGAGGGGGCGGGGGGTCAGAGTTCGTAGGGGATCAGGACGTTGGGGTCAGCGGGGTCGAAGTCCTTCGTGTTCCTTGTGACGAGCGGGCAGTCGAGGTGCTTGGCGGTGGCGAGGATGATGGCGTCGGGCAGTTTGAGCCGGGTGGCGCGGCGGATGAGCACGGTGAGCTCGGCGATAGGTTCCGAGAGTGGTTCAACTGCGAGGGTGCTCAGCAGCGCCCGGCCGACCTGCTCGTCGGTGGGCGTCCGTAGCCCGGCGACGACCTCGATCCAGGTGATCGAACTGATGACTGGCTCGTCCTGTTCGGCAAGAACTTCCAGGGCCGGACGGATCCCGTTCAGGTAGTCAATGACCACGGTGCTATCGAGCACGCGCAGGGTCATCGCTCCCATTCCGACCGGAGCTCGGCGAGATACGTGTCCGTATCGATGCCGCGGTCCTTCCAGAGACCGAAGGCGGCGCGGATGGCTTCCTTGCGTTGCTCCCGCTTGCGGTCGGCGTCGTTGAGCGCCTCGGCGATGAG
>CAYPAZ010000035.1:0-13238 GCA_964408835.1 uncultured Anaerolineaceae bacterium | reverse complement strand
GCGATGGCCCCCTTCTGGTCGATCGTCATCTGGGCCATCATCTTCTCGATCCCCTGGCCAAGCGCATACGCGAACGCCTCCTGCGTGAGCACCCGCCCCAGTCCCTTGCCCCGCCAGTCTTCAGCCACGAGCACCCGTAGCTCGGCGATGTGATGGGACCAGGTCAGTGGGCTGCGGTCGATGGTGGCGTACCCCGCCACCGCGCCGTCTACCTCAGCCAGGATGGTGGCCGCGTCCCCATCGGCGATGCTCTCCAGCCAGTCCGCCACCTGGTCCTCGCGCGTGATGTCGCGGCGAAGGAACAGCAGGTCGTGTGGCGGCAGGGATCGCGCGAAAGCCAGTACCTCCGCTTCGTCGCCGGCTTTCATGTAGCGGAGGAGGAGCTCACGGCCACCGACCTGGATGGTCGTCGGATAGTCGCGGACTTCGGTCGAGGTCATAGGGAGCGCTCCGAGAGCCAGGCGTCGAGTTGTGGCCAGAGACGATAGATGGCGTTGCCGCCTGCCACAAGGCTCACGTGGCCCCCTTTGAGCACCATGTCCTGCTTGTCCTCGCTGCCCACGAGGTTCACAAGTTCCTTCGCCGCCTCATACGGGACGATGTGGTCGTGCTCCGCCATGACGTGGAGGAACGGCACTTTGATGGCCTTGAGGTCCACCAGCCGGCCGTCGAGCTTCAATTCGTTCCGGTAGAGCTTGTTCTCCCACATGAGTTCCTTCGTGGTCTGGCGGAAGCACTCCCCCGCGAACGGGATCTGGTCCGCCGCCCAGCGGTCGAACATCCGGTACGACTTTACGAACTCGTCGTTCCAGATGTTCTCCCAGAGCTTCACCTGCCCGATCACCCGGGAAACTGGCCGAAGCATGTCGAACGATGCGTACATGAGCTCGGGCGGGACGTTCCCAAGCGTGTCAACGATGCGGTCGACGTCGAAGTAGCGGCGGTCGGTCCACTGCCGCATGAGCTTCATGCCCTCCATGTTCACCGGCGTCGTGAAGCAGGCCAGGTTCTTCAGCGGGCCCTTCCCCGCATCGAGCGCCGCGTACATCACCGAGAGCTGCCCGCCCATGCAGTAGGCCACCAGCGAGACATCCGGCTCCCCCGAGTCCTCGGCCACCTTCTCGAGGCAGTCGGGGATGAGGTCGAGCACGTAGTCCTCGAGCCGCAGGTTCTTGTCCTCCGGCCGCGGCGTGCCCCAGTCGATCATGTACACGTCGAAGCCGCGCTGCAGGAGGAACTCCACGAGGCTCTGCCCGGGGGTGAGGTCGAGGATGTAGGGCTTGCTCACCAGTGACATCACGAGGACCAGCGGGACGCGGTAAACCTCCTCGGACATCGGGTGGTAGTGGTGCAGTTTCAGCGTGCCGCGCTGGTAGATCGTGTCTTTCGGGGTCACGCCCAGCGCCGGCCCCGCCGACGACAGGTACTCGAGCCCCTTCACGTTGCGTTGGATCGCGCGCTCGATCTCTTCTCGGACGCGCGTTTCGACAGAAACCTGTTCAGCCGGGGCGGTCATTTCGGTAGTCCCTCTCCGATACCGCTTGCGGGGTCCGCGGGGACCCCATGGGTGGCTTGGTGTGCCCTAATGCTGGCGTCGCCAAGCGACAACCTGCTTTCGAGTGTACGAAGTTTACGTTAACTCGCCGGTTTCCGGGTGCGCTTGGGCTTCGGGGCCGGAGCGGCGCCGGACTCGCTCGCTTGCGTGGCGGCCACTTTCGCGATTGCTCCCTCGATCCTCGCCAGTCGATCCTCGATCTCCTGGAGCCGGTCACCGAGCGCGAGGACATCGGTGCGCGAAGGGATGTTGATGGTGGCGAAGTAACGTCCCAACACTTCCGACATCTGCTTCTGGAAGTTCAGGTAAACATCCATCATCCGGCCCATGGACTGGCTGAATTCGTCAGTGGCCATTGCTTCGTTCAGGAACTGGTTCCACTGCCGCTCGGACTGCTGCAGCCACTGGGACCACATGGCGAAGGGGTCGGGCAGGCCCTGGGTGGGCTGAGTCATGGGAAGTCCTCCTCGATGGGAAAAGCGGAGTCTACTCGCCAGAATCGGATGGCGTGTCAACGCCGTCTACCCTCGCCTCCGGCGGTACCGCTGAAGGAGGGAACGCCGTCAGCGCTTGCTGCAGCGTCGCCTGGTAGTTCTGGAGGACCTGGATCCAACCGGCGAGGAAGAGGTCGCCCGCGGCCGTCAGGCTGTACATCCGCCGTGCCGGCCCGCTTTCCGACGTGTCCCAGAACGAAGAGACCATTCCCGTCTTCTCCAGTTGGCGGAGCGTCCGGTACACGGTCCCGCTATCACACTCGGGCAGGCCGGCTTCCGCCAGGCGCTGGGTGAGTTCGTATCCGTACGCGTTCCAGTTCTTGAGAAACGCAAGGAGGCTCGTGGAAAGCAGCTCGCCGTGGAGGCGGGGGCGTATGTCGACCGGTTGGCCGGTGGGTTCCTTGGTCATAGTGTCATTTTGCAGCTAACGGCGGATTGATGCAAGATGCGATCAGAATCTATAGGTAGGATAGTTGACTCCCGACCGCAGCTATGTGTAATCTGCACATATCGACGAGCCGAACGGCACGCGAACTCCCAGCAGAAGGAACCCCACTCCAGAATGGCCAACAACGAACAGGTCCAGAAGTACTACGACGCCCTCATCGCCAGCTACGACGTCCTCACCGACGCCATCGCCAAGTCCGCCGAGCGCGGCATCAAGGTTACGAAGCAGCTCGCCACCGATGTGGCCCAGGGCCAGCGCGAAGCGCTTGAGCTCGGCAAGAGGCTTGCCTCTGAGCCCTCCGATCTCAGCCACTACTACACCGCCGTCCTCGAGGCGACCACCGCCGCCCAGGGCCGCGCCCTCGCCTTCGCTCAGGCCACGTACCAGGAGGCCATCGGCGCCACCCAGGATAGTCAGGAGAGCTTCGAGAAGCTCGTGAAGGCGAACCGCGAAGCCGCTGAAGCTGCCGTCGATGTGTTCCGCAACTGGGCCACCGCCAACCCCATGGCCGACATCGTCCGCCAGGGCATCGAAGCCTGGACCCCCCAGACCAGCACCGGCAAGAAGGCAAAGGCCACCGCGAAGGAAGCCTCGAAGGAAACCGCCGGCGCCGGCGCCTAACCTCTCTGCACCTTCAGCCAGCACCCATCGCACGAAGGGCCGGTCGCGAGACCGGCCCCTTCTCTTTGTCTGCTCCTACCCGGGCTCAGCCACGAACAACGGGATCCGCCGCGAGGTGCGCTGCTGGTACTCCTCGTACGGTGGGTACGCAGCCACGGCCAGCTTCCACAGCCGCTCCCGCTCAGCCTCGTCCTTGACTTCCCGGACGCGCATCTTCTGCACCTCCGCGAGGTCGCGGATCTCCACGTCGGGGTTCTCGCGCAGGTTGTACACCCAGACGGGGTTCTTCGGTGCCCCGCCCATCGAGCCCACCAGGACGTACGACTCGCCGTCCTTCACCCGCATCAACGGAGTCTTGCGGACGGCGCCGCTCCTGTTCCCCGTGTTGGTCACGATGATCACCGGCAGCCCGGTATCAAGCAGCGTGCTGCCCTCGGCGCCGTTGGTGCGCTCATAGAGCTCGACCTGATCCCGGACCCATGCGATAGGACTTGGTACGTATTCGGCCACTTCAGCCTCCCGCTAGCAATACTGTCGCCCAGCATACCGGCGGACCGAGGCCCCTGCCGACGCCCGCTATCCCGCCAGCCGCTCCGCCACCGCCCGGTACACGGCCGGGTGGAACGCCATCCCGATATGGGTGCTCGCCACCTCCGTGTTCAGCGCCGGGTCCTGCTCCCGGCAGCTCTCCCACTCCACCACTCCATCCCGCTTCGAGTAGATCGCGAAGTGCCGGACATCTCTGTACTCAGCGGGGGCCAGCATGTTGCGGACGAAGTCGCAGGTACAGTGCCCGCTGAAGCACGACGGCCGTATGTTTCGCCCCAGGGACCCACCGCGGCCCCGCCGCAACGACGCCGCGGCCGAGATGATCACCGGGTGAGCCCGCACTGCATCGCGGAACGGTGAACCCATGCTGATCACCGTGTCCACATACTCCGGATTGTCCAGCGCCACGCTCCGGGCCAGCATTCCACCGAGGCTGTGCCCGATGAGCTTGACCCGCATCCCCGTTTCCGAATTCGCACGGCGGACAGTCGCCAGCAGCATCGAGGCGACTGCATCCGGGCAATCCGCGTTCCGGCCGATGTGTGAGAAGTAGGGACGATAGCCGATGCGCCCGAGCCAGGCGTACATCTCCGTGAGCGAAACATCGCTGGCAAGGAACCCGGGCACCACCACCACGGGTTCCCCCTCCCCGTGCGGGATCCCACATCCGTAGTACACCGGGGACATCCGGAGACTCAGCCAGTCGAACCCGAAAAAGGCTTCACGCCATAACGGCGTGTCCGCGGCCTGGAGGGATGGGTCGAGGGCGTACGGGTCGCCCTCGGCCGAACCATACGAGAACTCCGCTTGCTCTGCGGTCACGGGTGGGCGCCCCCTTTTTCCCCGCCGTCACCTACCGATCGGTAGGCAGCGTCTGCGTGAAACACTACCTGCGAAGCAACATGCTCGCAACCTGCCGGCTTCGACCCCAGCTACGCCTCCACTCACTCTGCGACGTAACGGCTATAATCCGGGCCTTCTATGGTGCGGAGACGCAATACGGGGAGTTCACTATGACCAGCCCAACGCTAAACCGCCGCATGACCTCACAGGACGCGACGTTCCTCTACCTCGAAAAGCCCTCCACGGCCCTCCACATCGGGTCGACCTCTGTCCTCGATGGCCCACTCACTCGTGACGAACTCATCGAGCACATGGCCTCGCGCATGCACCGCTTGCCGCGCTATCGCCAGAAGGCCGTGTTCGCGCCCTTCAACGTCGGGCACCCCGCCTGGGAGGACGACCCCGACTTCGACCTCGCGCGCCACGTAGATGAGGTGGCGCTTCCCAGGGGTGCCGGCGAACCCGAATTCAAAGCCGCCATCGCAGCACGCTTCGCACCAATGCTCCCCCGGGACCGGCCGCTCTGGAACATGACCGTGTTCACCGGGCTCAAGGGTGGCCGCTCCGCTGTCCAGATGCTGGTCCACCACTGCATGGTCGATGGCGTCTCCGGGGTTGAACTCATGATGGTCGCCACCGATCTCGCCCCCGATGCGCCCCGTGGCGACCCCGAGCCGTTCCGCCCCGCGCCAGGCCTGACTCCCGCCGAGCACGCGACTGCCGCCTACTTCGATTCCCTCAGCGACTCTCTGAGCCAGGTGGCCGACACCTATCGCGTCGCGCTCGACCCCGAGCGCCAGATCCGCGAGGTACGGGCGATCGCCGGAAGCATGCTTACCGCCGCGCCATACCTGGTCCAACCCGCACCCCGCACGCCGTTCAACGGGCTGGTGACTTCCGGCCGTGTGTACTCCTGGGTCGAGCTCCCGTTCGGTGAGATCCGTGGAATCCGCGCTGTCCTCGGCGGCACCGTGAACGATGTGGTGCTCACCGCGCTGAGCGGTGGGCTTGGTGCCTATCTCCGAAGCCGCGGCATGCAGACCGATGGAATCGAGCTCCGTGCCATGGTGCCCGTCAACGTCCGCTCAGAATCGGAGAAGGCCGCGCTCGGGAACCGAGTCTCCATGCTCGTCGCTCCGTTGCCCATCGGCATCACCGATTTCGCTGAGCGCCACGCCCGTGTCGTGGCCGAGATGGGCCGACTGAAGGTGAGCAACCAGGCTGGCGGCTTTGAGGTGCTCAGTCGCCTCTCGAGCCAGGCGCCGGCCGCGTTCCAGGCCATCGCCGGGTTCCTTGCCGGACCGCAGACGCTGCTCAACCTCGTTTGCACCAACGTCCCCGGCCCGCAGATCCCGCTCTACATCGCCGGCCGCAAGATCGAAGCGATGTACCCGCTCGTCCCGCTGAGCCCCGGCATGGGACTCAACTTCGCCCTCGTGAGCTACAACGGCGTCCTCTACTGGGGCGCCTGCGCCGACCCCAACCTCGTCCCCGATATCGAGGAAGTCACGGACTGCCTCCGCGCCGCCTTCGAAGAACTCAAGGCCGCCGCGGTCGCCGCTGCGCCGGGCGGGGCGTAATCGCGGAGAAGCCGGCTGCCTTGGCTAGCCGTCCACCGTGTCCGTGTGCCCCGTCAGGTCGTACGTCATCATCAGCAGGTCCCGCGTCAGCCCGTTCGCGTCCACCACCCAGTCCGCCAGTAGCGCCTCGGGTCTGAACCCCAATCGTTCGAACGTCACGCGCGCCCCTGCCTGGTCCAGCGTCATCTGCGCTGAAAGCTTCGTAAGCCCGAGCGCCGTCGCGATCGAATAGATCTCGGTCGCGAGCACCCGCCCGAGGCCCGTCCCTCTCGCCGCGCTCCCGACAATCAACCGGATCTCGCCCACGTGCCGCGTCCACGATGCGGTGTTGCGGTGGAGACTGCCGTACCCAAGCACAGCCCCTGCCTCGAACGCCAGGATCGTGATTGTCCGCCCACCGGCGATGTTCGCCAGCCAGTCATCCACCACCGCGGGCTCGGTGATGTTCGTGCGCAGGAACAACAGGTCGTCCGCCGGAAGGGATCGCGCGAACGCCAGCAGAAGGTCGCGGTCGTCCGCCGTCATTGGACGCAACGAGCATGAGCGCCCGTCGCGCAGCTGTGCTTCCTTCGGATAAGAACCGGGCAGTTCCACCGGGGCCGGTTTGGTCTTCGGTCTGGCTGGCATGGCTGTCCCTCCCGTGGGTCACGCAGTGTACTCCCGAGCTCCCTGCCGTGCTCCTAGGTCCCTCGTTCGGGAGCGAATCCCCGGCGCACGGTGTTCTCCGTGACTGTCCGGGCCGTGAGGAACTGGAGGAGGTAGTCCGGCCCGCCCGCCTTGTCACCCGCCCCCGACATCGCCACTCCACCAAACGGCTGCCGCCCCACGATGGCCCCTGTGATCTTCCGGTTCACGTACAGGTTCCCCACCCGGAACTCCGCAATCGCCCGCGCGATGTGGGCCGGGTGGCGGGAGTAGAGCCCCCCGGTAAGCGCGAAGTCAGAGTCCAGCGCCAACCGTAGCGCGGCCCCGAAGTCGTCGGCCCGGAACAGGCAGAGCACGGGTCCGAAGATCTCCTCCCGCGCCAGCGGTGAGTCGACTGGCACGTCCTCGAAGACATGAGGCGCTACATAATGACCCGGCGAATGTGATGGCCCGGCAGCGACCAGCGTCGCCCGCTCCCGCCCAAGCTTGATGTAGCCCTCGATCCGCTCCCGCGCCTCCGCCGAAACGACCGGCGGCACGGAGGTGTAGGGCTCATGTGCCGGCCCCGCCACGAGGCTTTCCACCGCCGCCGCCAATCGCTCCCGGAACTCCGGGTACGCAGACCCCACAACGATGACCCGGCTCGCCGCGCTGCACTTCTGTCCCGCGTACCCGAACGCGGACGCCACCACGCCTTCCACCGCCTGGTCCAGGTCTGCATCGTCATCCACGATGACGGCGTTCTTGCCTCCCATCTCAAGCACAACCCGCTTCACGTTCCGCTGCCCGGGCCGGACGACGCTCGCCTCACGCAAGATGCCAAGTCCCACCGCGTTGCTCCCGGTGAAGGCGATGACATCGACCCCAGGGTGGGTCACCAGGGCCTGGCCTACCACCTCCCCTGGCCCTGGAAGGTACTGGACCACCGGACCCGGCACGCCCGCCTCGTGGAGGATGTCCACCAATCTCGAGGCGATCAGCGGCGACTGCTCGGCGGGCTTCAGGATGGCCGGACAACCGGCTGCCAGCGCCGCGCTGGTCATCCCGGTGATGATCGCCAGCGGGAAGTTCCACGGCGCGATGATGGCCGCAACGCCGCGGGCCTCGTACCGGTACGCGTTCACCTCGCCCGGCACCTGCACCAGCGGCATCCCCTTGCCTAGCCGCTCTGCCTCGGAAGCGTAGTACCGAAGGAAGTCGACCGCCTCGACGAGGTCGCCGTCGGCCTCCTTCCAGGGCTTGCCGCTCTCAAACACCATCAGCGCCGCCAGCTCGAATCGCCTTGCCGCCATCCGGTCGGCAGCCTCCCGCAGGATCCCGGCGCGCTCAGCCGGGGCCCTGCTCCGCCATGAGTCGAAAGCGCCACGAGCCGCAGTCACCGCGTCCTCCACGTGCGCCGCGTTCGCTCGGGCAACCCTGCCCAGCATCAGCGCCGGGTCGCCCGGGTAGCGGACCTCTGCCCACTCGCCTGTCTCCACTCGCTTCCCGGCCAGCGACAGCAGTTGAGTCCCGGCTCCCCGGTCCCGCATGCGATCCACCGCCTCCTGCATGTGCTCGCGGTCTGCCGGGAGGTGCCACTCCGCGGTCGCGAAGTTCGTAAAGCCGTGCGCCGGCCGTTTCCGCGCTCGCGCGCGAGATGGTACCGGGCGACTGAGCAGGTCTGCGGGGTCACCCTCCTCGTGACGGTGCAGCAACCACGATTGGTTCGACGTGTTCTCAAGTAACCGCCGGACGAGGTACGCCATCCCCGGGATAATCTCGCCCGCGGGGACATAGACCCGCGTCCGCCATCCATCGGCTTGCACGGCCTTGCGGAGCCCCTCCGCCATCCCGTAGAGCATCTGGAATTCGGCGTGGTGCTGCGGTACGCCGGCCTGCTCCAGCTTCACTATCGCCTGGCTAATGCTGCGTGGGTTGTGGCTCCCCAGAGCGACCCGGAGGTGAGGGTACGCCTCGATGAGCGCCGAGGTGCACCGCTCGAAGCAGGCGTCCGTCGCGTCCTTCTCCTCCCACACAGGTACCGGGTGCCCTTCCTGCCCTGCGACAATCACTTCTTCGTCCCAGTAGGCCCCCTTCACCAGCCGGACCGTGATGGCCGTGCCGCGCTTTCGCGCGAGCCTTGAGAGCCGCTCCACGTCGGCCTCCGCGTCCTTCAAGTACGCCTGCACCACGATCCCCAGGTCGGGCCAGTCCCGGAACTCCGGCGCAAGCGCAATGCGTTCGAAAATACCGTGCGTGAGGTCCTTGAACCGGTACTGCTCCATGTCGATGTTCAGGAACACCCCGGCATCACGCGCGGCCCTGAGGAGCGGATGGAGGCGCACCAGTACAGCCTCCTCTGTCGCTGTGGGCGCTGCAGGCTCGAAGTGCGAAGTCAGTGCCGACAGCTTCACCGAGACGTTTGGCTGGCGGATGTCGGCCCTCGCCGCGGATTCCTGGGCGTCGGCGGCCAGCTCCGCCACCAGTTCGAGATAGCGGTCGAGGTAGGCGTCGGCCTCTCGCTCCGAAAGCGTCGCCTCGCCCAGCAGGTCGATGGTGTACGCCGTCCCGGCCTCCTGCAGTTCGCGCAGCCGCGGGAGCGCGTCGCGCGGCCCCGTCCCCCCGATGAACCGGTCGGCCATAGCGAAAACACCCTGCCGCACTACCTTCGAGAGCACCGGGCGGAATGCGCCCGTCCCCGCCACCGCCGAACCGAACCGGATCGGCGCCGGGCTGCCTTCCCGAAAGTACTGCCGCACGTGGTCCGCCACGGCGGCGCGCGTCCGCAAAGCCGGCAGGACATCAACGAAGCGCAGCAGCTTGACGCGGAAGTCGGGGTCGCTGGTGGCCCACTCCAGCATCCGGGCTTGCCACCACCCGGGCGAAAGCGCGATCAGCCGTTCTGGCCTGACGGCGCGCAACAGCGCCCGGCCGCGTTGCTGGATGAGAGGTTCAATCTCGGCGGCATCGGACCGGGCCACACTTCCAGCTTACTCGCGGGTAAGGCACCTGTCCGTGCTCCTGTCCCGCATGTGCGCCGTGGCCGTACGATGAACGGGTGATTCCCCGCCGCGTCGCAATCCTCGGCAGCACTGGCTCCGTTGGGCGCCAGGCGCTCGATGTCATCCGCCAGCTTCCAGAGCAGTTCGAGGTGGCGGCCATCGTCGCTGGTAACAACACCGCTCTCGTAGCAGAGCAGGTAGCCGAGTTCCGCCCCCGCTACGCCTGGGCTGCGGCCACCTCCCCGGCTCTCGAAGAAGCGTTCACCCATTCCGGGGTCAAGCGAATGCCCATGGAAGAGATCGCGGTCGCCGACGATGTCGACATCGTGCTCGTCGGCACTTCCGGCGCGACTGGCCTCCTGCCCACTCTGGCCGCGCTGGGAGCCGGCAAGGGGGTTGCCATCGCCAACAAGGAGCCGCTGGTGATGGCTGGCCACCTCGTCCGGCGGGCGATGGCCGAAGGTGGCGGCGATATCCGCCCCGTCGATAGCGAGCACTCCGCCGTCTGGCAGTGCCTCTGGGGGGAAGCAGGTCACGGCATCCGCCGGATCATTCTCACCGCCAGCGGCGGCGCCTTCCGCGACCTCACCCTCGACGAGTTGGCTGCTGTCACCCCTGAACAGGCGCTTAACCACCCTACGTGGAACATGGGGCCCAAGATCACCGTCGATAGCGCATCGCTGATGAACAAGGGGATGGAAACGATCGAGGCGATGTGGTTGTTCGACGTGTCGATGGACCAGGTTGAAGTCATCCTCCATCGCGAATCTATCGTGCACTCCCTCGTCGAGTTCTCTGATGGCAGTGTGAAAGCCCAGCTCGGCCTGCCCGACATGCGACTGCCCATCCAGTGCGCGCTCGCCTACCCCGATCGCTTGCCAACACCGCCGGCGCCGCCGCTCGACCTCGCGACCATAGGGACCCTGAACTTCGGTACGCCCGACACGACACGGTTCCCGTGCCTGGGAATTGCCATGGCGGCCGGCAGGGCTGGTGAAACCTACCCCACGGTGATGGCCGCGGCCGACGAAGTCGCCGTCGAGCGCTTCATGGCCCGCGATCTGGGCTTCATGGAGATCCCTGCCGTCATTGAAGAAGTGATGTCCCGCCACATCCCGGTACCCGACCCCAACCTCGACGCGATACTCGAAGCAGACCGCTGGGCGCGGGCGGAAGCGAAGCTGGTGCGTTCGAAGGTGTCCGCGTGACCCCACTCTTCCTCGCCACCTGGGACACCGTGGCCGTCCTGCGGGCGGTCTTCCCCTTCCTGGGCATCCTTCTGGTCGTGGTGGTCGTCCACGAGATCGGCCACTACGTCGCCGCCCGCATGTGCGGGGTCAAGGTGCTGGAGTTCGGGGTGGGCTTCCCGCCGCGCGCCTGGGCGTGGAAGCGCGGCGAGACCGAGTACTCCGTCAACTGGACCCCGCTCGGTGGCTTCGTCCGCCTCCTCGGCGAGGAGGACCCCTCGGATCCCCGATCGCTCGCCGCGCAGTCAGCCGGCAAGCGCCTGTTCGTGATGTCCGCCGGCGTTCTGATGAACATCGCGCTGGCGGTGCTTCTGTTGTCGGTCGCATGGATGATCCCGCGCGAACGCGACCTGAGCCTGGCGATGATCATGGAGGTCCAGGAAGGGACACCCGCCGCCGAGGCCGTGGTCACCGGCGAAATGCGCGACGGGTCGACCCCACTCCAGGGTCTTCAGCCCGGCGACCTCGTTTGGGAAGTCGAGGGACGGGAAGTCCGCAACCCCAGCGAACTCACCTTCGCCATCAAGATGAACCTGGGCAAGACGCAGGACTGGATTATCCAGCGCCAGAACTCAACCCTGCACGCCCGCGTCTACGCCCGCTGGCACCCGCCCGCGGGCCAGGGCCACACCGGCATTCTCATCGGCCGACCTGCCACGTGCACTGCGTTCGACGACGAAGGGAACTGCACCGAGCTTCAGCTCACCTATCCCTTCAGTGAGACGGTCTGGTACTGGCCGTGGGCCGCGGTTCCAAAGGGCATCGAGTCCCTCCGCGACACCATGGTCCTGGCCTACAGCGAACTGCGGGTACGGTTCGGCGGCGGAGGTGGCGCATCCTCCAACCCCGACCAGCCTGCCGTGCAGAGTCCGATCGGTATCGCCCAGACCACCGGCGCGATTATCGATCAGGTCGGTTGGCGTGCGCTCATCGAACTCACCGCACTGCTCAGCCTCAACCTCGGCATCTTCAACGCCCTGCCGATCCCTGCGCTCGATGGCGGCCGCATGCTGTTCGTGTTCATCGAACTCGCCCGGGGAGGCCGCCGCATCTCGCCACAGAAGGAGGCCATCGTCCACCTGACGGGCATGGCGCTCCTGCTCAGCGGGGTCCTCGTCATCGCCTACTTCGATATCGTCCGTCTCGTATCCTGAGCCCGTGTTCGACCTGATCTTCATCTCGCTGTTCGTCGTCGGATGGGCTTTGACGGCCATGATCCCGTGGGTCGTGCTCTCGGTGGCGACGAAGGGACGGGCCGGGCTCTGGTTCCTTCCGTTCTGCGTCTTCGTTGGAGTCGTGGCGGGACTCGCGATCCCTATCCTCGGCCGGGACGACGTCGCCGGGATCTGGCTCAGCTTCGGCGCCGCGCTCGTCTTCCCCGCAGCCCTCCTGGCCGCCAGGCGCTTTAGTCTCGGGCAACCTGTCCCCGGCCGCGAACAACGGGAGTCTCCCGAATGAGCCTCGCGCTCTCGACCATGTTTGCCCAGCAGGACCGCTTCGCCGACGGGGCGGAGTTCGCTCGCTTCGCCGCCGGCTGCGGTTACGAAGGTATCGAAATCAGCCATTCAACCCCGCTCGAAAAACTCGAACAGATCATCTCCGCCGGCGTCCTGCCCATCGTCTCCGTCCACCAGCCCGCACCGTACTCAAAACTCGTGACCGGCCACGGAAACTCCCGCCTCAACCTCGCCTCGCTCGATGACGACGAGCGCCGCGCCGCGGTCGAGCACGCCGCAGCCAGCATCTCCTGGGCCGCGAAAGTCGGCGCCGGACGTCTGGTTGTCCACCTCGGCCGCCTCGACGACGACGGCGAGATGTTCGACGAGGAGCTCCAGATGCGCCGCCTCTTCGACGCCGGCCACGCTGGTGACCACCGCTTCGCCGAGCTTCGCGAAGCGGCTATTCGCCGCCGTGCCTCCACCGCGGAGCCTCACCTGGAAGCGGCCCGCCGGTCGCTCCTGGAGTTGGTGAGGGAGGGCGAGCGGGATCGGGTCGCCATCGGCCTCGAGAACCGCTACCACTATCACGAGATCCCGCTGGTCGATGAGTACGAGCCACTGCTCGAAGGGCTCGTCCCCGAGCAGGCCGGGTACTGGCACGATACCGGCCACGCCGAAGTCCTCCACCGCCTCGGGTTCGTCGGCCGGGAGGAGTGGCTGGACCGATGGCCGTCCCGGTGCATCGGCGCCCACCTCCACGATGTCCTCGGCATAGGGGACCACCGCAGCCCTGGCGATGGCGATGTCGACTGGGGCTATATCGTCGCCGGCGTCCG